>JBDHDN010000409.1:0-3864 GCA_039591485.1 Gemmatimonadota bacterium | reverse complement strand
AATCTAGCCGTTACGAGGTGTACGTGCGGCCGTTCCCCGGGGTGAACGACGGGCGCTGGCAGGTCTCAGGCAACGGGGGCAACGAACCGCTGTGGGCGCACAGCGGGCGCGAGCTGTTCTACCGGGCCGGCAATGGCGACCTCATGGCCGTGACCGTGACCGGTGGTGCCGCGTTCGCAGCCGGCGAGCAGCGACCTCTGTTCTCGGCGGCCGCCTACCTCAACAACACCGCCCACACGGAGTACCAGATCTCGCCGGACGACCGCCGGTTCCTGTTCAAGCGTCTGGTCGGCGCGGAGATCGCCGGTGCCCGAGCCGCGACGGCCGTGCTCGTACAGAATTGGCTTACCGAACTGGAGGGTGCCGGCGCGGCGCGATGACCGACGTTCGCGTGACACGGGCCCTCGGCGACTGCGACCGCGTCGAGCGTGAGGGCGCCCGGCAGAGCGAGGACGAAACCGGCGCGCCCGTCGACAACCGCTTGTATGTCGTGCTCAACTGGTTTGACGAGCTGCAGGAGCGGTTGGGAGGACGGTGACGAAGCGACGGGAACGACGGGAACGACGGGAGCGAGTCCCTTGCCCCTTGCGCCCGACGATCGTAGCTGAGTGGACTGAGGAGACAGGTTCGTGAGCGAAATCACCGAAAGACTCAAAGTCGCGATCGCGGACCGCTACGTGATCGAGCGGGAGCTTGGCCAGGGCGGGATGGCGACGGTCTATCTCGCGCACGACGTGAAGCACGACCGGAAGGTGGCGCTCAAGGTGCTGCGGCCGGAGCTCGCCGCCGTGATCGGGGCTGAACGGTTCCTGGGCGAGATCAAGGTCACGGCGAACCTGCAGCATCCGCACATCCTGCCGCTGCACGACTCCGGGGAGGCGGACGGCTTCCTGTTCTACGTGATGCCGTACGTCGAGGGTGACACGCTCCGCGACAAACTCGACCGCGAGAAACAGCTCGACATCGCCGAGGCCATCGAGATTACCCGGTCGGTCGCCTCGGCACTGGACTACGCACACCGGCAGGGCGTGATCCATCGCGACATCAAGCCGGAGAACGTGCTGCTGCACGACGGGCAGGCGCTGATCGCGGATTTCGGGATCGCGCTCGCGGTGAGTCACGCCAGCGGCACGCGGCTGACGGAGACGGGCCTGAGCATCGGCACGCCGCACTACATGAGCCCGGAGCAGGCGATGGGCGACCGCGAGTTGGACGCGCGGAGCGACATCTACTCGCTGGGGGCGATGCTGTTCGAGATGCTGGCGGGCGAGCCGCCGTACACGGGCAACTCGGCGCAGGCGATCGTGGCGAAGGTGATCACGGAGAAGGCGCCGCCGGTGACGGCGACGCGCGACACGGTGCCCGGGCACGTGGCGGCGGCGGTCGGGAAGGCGTTGGCGAAGATGCCGGCGGACCGGTTCAAGACGGCGGCGGCGCTTGCCGAAGCGCTGGCCAACCCCGGATTCACCCTGTCGGCGGGTACGTCAGCGGTCGAATCTCCAGTGCGGCCCCAGGCGGCACCGGTCTGGCGGCGCACCGGCGTGGCGGCGGCCTTCGCGCTGGTGCTGGCGTTGGCCCTCTGGGGCTGGCTCCGGCCTGAACCTGCACCGGCGGTGGCGCGCTACGGCCTGGCGTTCGCGCCGGGACAGGAGCCCAACGATGCGTACAATGCGTCCTTTGCCCTGGCGCCCGACGGATCCTGGTTCGTCTACAACGGCCCAGCGGAATCGGGCAGCCAACTCTGGATCAAACGACGCGACCGCTTCGAAGCCTTCCCGGTGCCCGGCACTGAGGCGCGGCGCGCAGCCTCCGCGCCGACGGTCTCGCCGGACGGCGAGTGGATCATCTTCACGGCGGACGGACAACTCCGCAAGGTGCCTCGCGGTGGCGGCTCGGCGATCACGGTCGCCGACTCGGTCCAGGAGAGCAACATCGGCATCGCCTGGCTTGACGACGGGACGGTCGTGTACCGGGACGAATCGGACCGACTCCGCCGCGTGCCGGATGTGGGCGGCGTATCCGCGGTCGTGTGGTCGTCGCCCGAAGGGGAAACGCAGATACCGCGACGGCCGAGCCCGCTGCCGGGTGCGCGTGGCGTGCTGCTGGGGTGGTGTCCCGCTACGGGGTGCACGGATCAGAACGTGGCTGTCCTCGACTTCGAATCGGGCGAGCTCCGCGTGCTGTTCCCGGATGCCACGCAGGCCTGGTACACGGCCACGGGACACATCGTGTACGTGCGACCCGATGGAGGAGTGTTCGCCGCGCCCTTCGACCTTGGCGCCCTTGAAGTCACGGGCCCGCCGGTGCCGGTGCTCGAAGGCGTGCAGTCGCCGGCGGGATTGATGCCTGACTTCGCACTATCCCCATCGGGGACGATGCTCATGGTTGCCGGTCCCGCCGGTGGTGAGCGGGGATTCCTGGTGGAACCGGTGTGGGTGAGCCGGGACGGGGCCGTGGCGGAGTTGGATCCCGAGTTCCAGTTCTCGCTTCTGGCCAACGTGGGCTGGTCACTTTCACCCGACGGCCGCCGGCTGGTGTTCAACTCCGCGGGGGACGGTGGCGGCGACGTCTGGATCAAGGAGTTGGACCGCGGGCCGCTCTCTCGGCTGACGACCGACCCCGCACCCGACTACCGGCCGCGCTGGGCACCCGACGGTCGGTACGTGTCGTTCATTTCCGAACGGTCCGGGAAACCGGCGGTGTGGCGACGTCGGGCCGACGGTACGCAGCCGGCCGAATTGGTGTTCGAGCAGGAGGGCCCGGCTGTCGGCAGCGGCATCGATACGCGGATCTACGAAGCGTTGTGGTCCCGCGACGGCGCGTGGATGGTACTCCGGATCGGCGGCACCGACGGCGCACGCGACGTCTGGGCGCAGCGCGTTGGCGTCGACAGCATGCCCACCCGTTTGTTGGCATCGGACTTCGACGAGAACGGAGTAGCCCTGTCGCCGGACGGCCGGTGGCTGGCCTATCAGTCGGACGAATCCGGCCGGAACGAAATCTACGTGCGGCCCTTTCCCGACATTGCCGCGGGCAAGTGGACCGTATCGCTCGGTGGGGGATCCAGGCCCTTGTGGTCGCACAGCGGCCGGGAGCTGTTCTACGTCGACGGCGACAACGAAAACATGGTGGTTGCGCAGATCCGCACGGCCGGCTCGGGCGAGTTCGCGGTCGACGAACGCCTGACATTGTTCTCGGTCGATGGTTACAGCCTATCGGCCAACTACACGCCGTTCGACATCGACTCCGCCGACGAGCGGTTCCTGATGGTTCGGCGAGCGGGCTCTGGTGACGACGCCCTGCCGTCCGTGATGATCCTGGTCGAGAACTGGCATGAGGAGCTGAAGGAGAAGGTGGGAAGATGAGGTGCACGCTGACCGTGCACCCTGCACCTACCTGCACCACATGAGCTGGGAGTCTGAACTTGAGTGAGATCGCCGAGAGACTCAAACTCGCTCTCGCCGACCGCTACCGCATTGAGCGTGAGCTCGGCGCGGGTGGGATGGCGACGGTCTTCTTGGCCGAGGACCTGAAGCACGACCGCAAAGTGGCGCTGAAGATCCTGAAGCCGGAGCTTGCCGCCGTACTGGGGGCCGACCGGTTCATCCAGGAGATCAAGACCACGGCGAGCCTGCAGCACCCGCACATCCTGCCGCTGTTCGATTCGGGGGAAGCAGACGGCTTCCTGTTCTACGTCATGCCCTACATCGAAGGCGAGACGCTCCGCGACAAGCTGGACCGCGAAGCGCAACTGGGCATCGACGAGGCCGTACGCATCACGTGCGAGGTGGCCGATGCACTCGATTACGCGCATCGGCACGGGGTGATCCACCGGGACATCAAGCCGGAGAACATCCTGCTGCA
>JBDHDN010000408.1:0-3870 GCA_039591485.1 Gemmatimonadota bacterium | reverse complement strand
TCTGATCGAGGCGTCCGCCCGGGTCCTCGCTGACGTGCCGCTGCGCCGCCTCCGCCACGTGCTGACGGAGGCAGCCCGTGTCCACCGGGCCGTCCAGGCGCTCGAGTCCGAAGACGCGTCGTTATTGGGAAGCCTCATGTACCGCTCCCACGAGAGCCTGCGCGACGACTTCGATGTGAGCTGCCCGGAGCTGGATCGGCTCGTCGAGCTCGCGGCCGCCGCTGGTGCGGACGGCGCACGACTCACCGGAGCGGGGTTCGGTGGGAGTGCCGTGATCCTCTGCGATGTCGACAGGACCCAGGATGTCTTGCGGACGCTCGCGGATCGGTTCTACCAAGGCCGTTGCCCCGACGACGCCCTCGACGACGTGCTGTTCGTCGCGGAGCCGTCGGCCGGTGCCTCCGTCGGTCGGCCGACACCGTGAGCAGACAAGATGGTTGCCGCTAGATGAAATGCACCCGCGGCAGGGCCTTGAACAGTGCTCTGCCAGCAATGACGAGCACCACGATGCACGCGATCCCAGGAACCACACGGCCGTAGAGCAGGTAGCCCGTTCCGAACAGGGCGCTGTACACGACCAGGCAGCCCAGGAACCAGCAGAGGAACGATGTGCTGATGCTCTCACGCCCATCGTCCTCCGGCGCAACCTGCACGGCTGCCTTCCATCCGCGCGGGTACGGACGGATCTTGTCGTAGAACGACTGGAGCACCTGCGTATCCGTCACCGGCGTCAGCAGCGTGACGGTTACCCACCCAGCGGTCGTGATGGCGACTCCGATGATCAGAGGATACGGGAAGTCGAGCGGGGTGAACCCGAGTCCTTCGTGCACAAACGCGAAGTAGATCGCGACGAGGAACGACATGACCATCGCCGATATCTCGCTCCAGGCATTGATCCGCCACCAGAACCACCGGAGCAAGAAGATCAGGCCCGTGCCGGCGCCGATCTGCAACAGGATCTGAAAGGCCTGAAAGGCGTTCTCAAGCCAGAGCGATACCACCCCCGCAAGCATGGCGAGCATCACCGTCGAGATGCGGGCCACGGTGACGTAGTGTCGTTCGTCCGCGTCGGGCCTCGCGAATCGGCGGTAGAAGTCGTCCACGATATAGGACGAGCCCCAATTCAGGTGTGTCGCGACCGTCGACATGTAGGCGGCGGCCAGCGAGGCGACGATCAGGCCCAAGAACCCGTGTGGCACGAAGACCAGCATCGCGGGGTAGGCCAAGTCGTCTCGAAGGATCGACGGATCGATGTGCGGGAACCGCTCAGCAATGGCCGCCAGATCGGGATAGACGACGAGCGAGGCAAGCGCCACGATGATCCACGGCCAGGGCCGCAGCGCGTAGTGCAGGATGTTGAAGATCAGGGTCGAGCGCATCGAGTCCTTCTCGTCCTTCGCCGCCAGCATGCGCTGAGCCACGTACCCGCCGCCGCCCGGCTCAGCCCCCGGATACCAGGTGCTCCACCACTGCACCGCCACCGGAATGATGAATGCCGCAAGCGCGGCACGAGGGTCCGTGAAGTCGGGCAGGAGTGACAGCTTGTCGGTCACCGCCGGATTCGAGATGAGCCCACCGAGCCCACCCACCGCTGGATGGGCCAGAGCGAAGTACGCCGCCCCGAACGCCCCGATCATCGCGATGATGAAGAGCAAGAAGTCCGTGATGACGACGCCCCAGAGGCCAGATGTCGCCGAGTAGAGCCCGGTCAGCGAGGTGGCGATGATGACGGTGGTGTACTTGTCGAGACCGAGGAGGACGCCGCCGATCTTGATCGCGGCCAATGTCACGGTGGCCATGATCATGACGTTGAAGAAGAGCCCGAGGTACAGTGCCCGGAATCCGCGCAGGAAGGCTGCCGGTCGACCGGAGTAGCGCAGCTCGTAGAATCCGATGTCGGTCAGGGTGGCAGAACGACGCCAGAGCTTGGCGTAGAAGAACACCGTACACATCCCGGTGATGCAGAACGCCCACCACGACCAGTTCTGGCTCACGCCCCCGGTCCGTACCATGTCGGTGACCAGATTGGGGGTGTCGGTCGAAAACGTGGTCGCCACGAGCGAGATGCCAAGCAACCACCATGAGAGCTGACGCCCAGAAAGGAAGAACTCCTGCGTTCCCTTGCCCGCGCGGCGGGCGTACCAGAGCCCCACTCCGACCGTGATAGCACCGTACAGTGCCACGACCGCCCAATCGATCGCAATCAGTTCCATAGGTCAGCTCAACCCTTCCCGGAGATGTACGGGATACTCGCCGCTCGTGACGAGTTCTGCAATACGATGACGTACCATCGCGACGTCGGCGCGGAAGGTCATCCCGATCCAATCGGCGTCGGTCGCGAGCACCCGGAGGCGGAGAGCACCGCGTTTGACCAGGTCGTTGGCCAGGGTGCTGAGAAGGAACTCTGCGGTCGCGTCGTCACCGTGCCGCTCGAAGAATGACACCCACTCCTGCTGGAGGAGATCGAGCAGGCGGAGCGGGAATCCCCACAGGTTCATCGAAGCCTGCTCCGTGCCGCGAAGCGGCAGCGAGCGCCCATCGACCGTGATGCCGCGGATCTCGTGTCCCGAGTACGCGACCTCCGTGGCCTCGACGAGCGTGGTGAGATACCCATCGCCATCCACTTCACAAATCCCGCGGGACACGCCACCGTGATCGGACAGGGTGGCGGACAGCGGATAGCCAACGAGCGCGGCTTGGTCAGGATGCTGCTCGGCGTGTGCAACGAGGGCACGGTAGGCAGAACGGCCATAGAGATCATCCGCATTGGCGACGGCAAACGGACCGTTCAGGGCTCGGCGCGCGGCGAGTACGGCGTGTGCGGTTCCCCAGGGCTTCGTCCGATGAGGCACCAGCTCGGACTCGGGTGGGGTGTCGCCGAGGCTCTGCCCCACGCACTGCATCTCGACCGCGTCGCCAAGATGTCGCTCGAGGTGCGAGCGAAAGCGGTCCTCCATGCCCGGCGGCACAACCAGGACGACGCGCCGAAATCCACTACACCAGGCGTCGAACACCCCATAATCGAGCAGCGCCTCCCCGTTCGGCCCGACGGGCTCGAGCTGTTTCAGCCTCCCGAACCGAGTCGCGCGACCGGCAGCAAGAATGACGAGGGCGAGCGTAGGCACAGCGGACATGCGTCTCCACAGTGATGTGGGGCATACCGATCTCGTGAGGTGCGGGAGGTTTACCCTCAGATCCCGCCTCACGCAAGGGATCTACGGCCGTGTGTGGTACCGGCCCGCGTACCATGGCCGGGGGTGTGACCCCTCCGGCGCGAGGTTGGTGGTGGCGTCCGCAGGTGGGCCTATGGAGCTCGACGCGGCGGCGCCGACGTGCTCGAGAGCTTGCTCACCATGCAGCACGTGGGTGCGAGGGAAAGCTTCTTCCTGGCCGAGACCCTGAAGTACGCCTTCCTCCTCCTTCGCGCCCGATTCGATCTTGCCGCCCGGCGCGGTGGCGTTCAACACCGAGGCACATCCGATCGCGAAGGCGAGGCGGTGGTCGTCGGTTTCGGTCGGTAGTCCGTCTGGGCACGCTGTTGGTCGCATGTCGGGCATCGAGTTGCCAGCCGCATGCGTCGGGGTGCGCTCAGTGTTTGGGGATGCGCGGTGCGGGTGTGCCCCGATCGTCGGCAATCTGGCCGAGCACGCGCTCGGTGAACTCCAGCCGCTCGGCAATGTCGCCCATGTCAAGACGCATCGCGTCGATCGCGTCCCGGAGCCCATCGAGTGCCTCCGTGAGCTGGTGCAGGTCCGCCTCCGATACCCGCCGGCGCCGTGCGATGACCACGCGAGAGACGATCCAGAGCCCGGTGAGCCCAGACACGGCGTAGATCAGGATCTCGAGCAGGTTGGCGACGTAGTAGTCCAT
>JBDHDN010000407.1:0-3871 GCA_039591485.1 Gemmatimonadota bacterium | reverse complement strand
CGCATTCCGTCCGCGAGCCGGTGGAGATCCTGCCGGGCCCAGCGGGCACCGAGCACCGTGCCGAGGATCGCGCCGAACACCACCCATGCGGCAATGCGGCCGATGACGAATGCCTGCCATGGCAGGTGTGATGCGAGTTGCGCTGCACCGACACTCGCAGCACCTCCGGCGGCTCCACCGACCGCACCAAGAGTCGTTCCGACCAGAAGACCGAGCGGGCCGCTGAGCCCGCCACGTGCCGCCATACCGAGGAAGCCGATCCCCCCGATCGTGCCACCCAGCAGGGTCGCCATGGTGACATCGGGAGAGGCGGCCAGTATGCCCCCACCCCCGAGCACATCGACGAGCGTGGCGATCAGCCACGCCAGGAGCGCGCCGCCGGCACCGGTCAGGGCGCCGGCGTACCCACCCTTTGGCAGGAACGGCTCGACGGGCGGTTCGGTGACGTGGAGCTTGCGGCGCTGCCCGACCATCCGGAGCTGAATGGGGCGATCGGGCGTGAGTCTCAGCTCTCGGGGAGTGCGCGCTGCGTCGAGTTCCGTGCCGTTCCACACGACGGTGAGGCGCTCGTCGTGCCGACCGCGCAGTTCCGCACCGGACAGTCGGATCTCTTCGATGACGCGATTGATCTGCGACTGAAGTGGTCGGTCATCGTCCAGCGTGAACTGCGCCGACTGGGGACCTCGGTCCGTCGAAAACTCGAACGCGTAAGTCGGCATGACCGGAGTCCGTCAGCCTCCTTCCCGACCTCCACCATCACCGTACTTCATGCCGCGTGCCACCGTCGCAACGGCGACCACCGCGATCACGAATTGCCGGACCGCACAAACGCTATGTGTAGCAGTGAGATATTACGACTCGGAGGGACACTCGGCAACAGCGGCGCTCCCGTTTCTTCATGCCTTATCTGAAACGGTATTGTCCCGATTGCGACTCTAACGGGCGTCCAGCGCATGTCGTATACTTGCACGAAGACTCGCGGTGAGCGCGCCACGAGACGCCGCAGCGTGCACGGCAGTGTTCCGGTGCGCCTCCGCTGTCACTTCGTGTCGGGAGGTGGACAATGGCCAGGCGTGATGCGAATGCACCCGCGCTCGAGATTTTCCCACCCGAGCCCACCGCCACCTCACCACCTATCACTCGCGCCGAAGACACCGCTGCCGATCCCAGGAGCGCTCAGCTCGCGTCGGGCCGAACGCTCGAGTGGGAAGACGCCGAGGACGGCGCGGAGCGCGTGCGGATTCGCAGTATCGGTGGTGAGATCGAGTTGGAGGTGGTCCTCACGGCGGACGGCCCGCGGCTCAGGTTCAAGGCGGCGGACATCGCGCTCGAGGCGGACGGGAAGGTGCAGGTGGACTGCAACGAGTTTCGCGTCCAGGCAAGAACCGCGATTGCCGAGCACACGGGCGGCGACCTGGAGCAACGGGTAGCGGGGAACGCGGTCGTGGTTGCCAAGGGTGATGTGCGAATGTCGGGACGTACCGCCGGCCTGCGTGCGACGCGTGGCGACGTTCGACTCAGGGCCAATGACGACGTGAAGCTGACGGGAGAACGTATTCTCCTGAACTGCTAGAGTGCCGCATGGACTTCGAGAACCACACGCACCACAGTGCGAGGTTTCTGAACACGGGGTGGACCGAACACGCCCTGCTAGGCGCCGTGATAGCGCGACCGACCGTCCGCATCCAAGGCACCAAGCTGGTGGAGACCTCGGACTTTCCCTGGCCGATCGAGCCAGCGCAGGTAGACACGCCGGCCGGACCGTTCGCCGGCGACGTCCCGTTTCTGACGGGAGGCGTCGATGTCTTCGTGCTGGGAAGGGTGTACCAACCCGGCGGCACTCCGGCACCCGACCTTCAGGTAGAAGTACGGATCGGATCCCACTTTCGGCGGCTGCTCGACGTCTTCGGCGACCGCGTGTGGGAGAAGCGGTGGGGCAAGCTGGTCCCCTCCGACCCCGAGCCGTTCGTCTCGATGCAGCTTTCGCTCGAGGGCGCGTTCGGCGGCACGACCGGGCGGGAGGGACAACAATACGTCTGGCCTCTCAATCAAGGTGGGAAGGGATTCTATCTGACCGCCGAAGGAGCCGAGGGGAACCCGCTGCCCAACTTCGAGGACGCCGAGAATCCCATCGCGAGCTTCGACGATCAGCCCGAACCGTTTTGCCTCGTCCCTCTCCCACCGGACAATGGCCTCAGGGCGATGAGCGCCGTCGAACTGGAATCCCCCCCCGATGGTGAGCGCATCCGACGGATCACACCCCGTCTGTTCAACCGGGCCCACCCGAAGATGGTCATTCCGCCGGAGCACGCGCCACACGCCGGTGACGAGGTCGCGGTGACGTGCGTGCGACCGGGAGGCGACTTGAGATTCTCCTTACCCGAGCACACGCTGCACGCGCACGTGCAGCTCGAGGACCAGCACCATCTGTTTCCCCTGCACCTCGACTTGATCGGCATACTCGCCGAGGAGCAGCGCGTGGTCCTCGGATACCGTGTCGTGTTCGAGTACGCGTATCGCAGGATGGAACGCCGCGCGACCACTCTGCACCGTGGCCCCGTCCCCGCCGCAATGCCTGCTTCCTACATGCGGGTGTGGGAGGACGATAAAGACCGATAATGACGGGGCAACCAGATCTCAGTCAGCTTCCTCCGGGCCTTCAGCCGCAGGAGATCGGCATCGACGAGTTCGTCCAGGGTCGCCCGCACGGCGAGCGGACGCTGGCGCTACTCCTCAAACGGACATTCGCCATCACCCCGAACGGTGAGTGTGAGCTGGCGGACGAGCAGGAGCCGATCGTGGACGGGGAGCTTCTCTACGACATCGTCGCTGCCCCGTTTCGATCGTCCGTGAGGTTCGGCAATGACGCCTTGGCATTCAAGGACCGCACGGACGTCGTCGTGCAGGGATCGGCCTACGCCTACGAGCACGGTACTCGCCGGACAACCGTCGGTATCCAACTCGGTGATCTGGCGCGCGAGATCGTCGTGTACGGCGACCGACGCGGCGAGTGGTCCAACGGAGCCGGACCACGGTTCTCCGAGCCTGACTTCTTCGAGTCGGTACCCGTACGATGGGAGCGCGCCTACGGCGGCCCCGACCTCACAGCACTGGAGCGCCATGGGTGGCCCGTCGGGGAGGCGCTCGACGCGGCCCGGCCAGAGTGGGATCTCGAATCCAGGACACCCTATCACTACCCGAGAAACCCCTGCGGATGCGGCTACCTGATCGAGCTCGACCGGGAGAGTTTCGATGACCTGCCCATTCCCAACCTCGAGTTCCCCTTTGACCCGCTCGTGCCCGCGCGCCTGGCGGTCGGAGCGGTGGACCGGTGGATCCACGGACCGTTGCCAGCCGGGATGGACTGGGTGGGATCGGGATGGTACCCGCGCACCGGCTATCTCGGGCTCGCGCCGCGGTGCCAACTGCGTGATGGGCAACCGGCCGAGGTCGAGCTGGGGTGGGCTACGCAGGACCTGGGAGCGACAGCCTCTATCTTGGAGGATCCGGCACGTCCACCCCGGCAGGAGTACTTCCAAGCCGCGGCTTCGGGCATGTTGCTGTCGACCGCAGTGGCCGGATGCTCACTCGAGATCACGAACATGCACCCCGACTCTCGGGTGCGCGTGATCCGGCTGCCCGCCGAGGTCCCGCAGGTACGGCTGGGGATCGAACGCGGGCGCCTCAAAGCACTAGATACCCGTCTGAGCACGATCGTCGTCAGACCGGACCTCGATGAGATCCTGCTCACGTGGTGCGCTCGGACTCCGGTCAGTCGCACGTACAGCCTGGAGCAGGTGGATGCCATGCGCCGCGACGTGCGCTGGCGGAAGGCCTGAACGGAGGCTCCAATGGGCGTACCCTGCATGGC
>JBDHDN010000406.1:0-6059 GCA_039591485.1 Gemmatimonadota bacterium | reverse complement strand
CCACAACCTGCTGCCTTCGCGGCCGAAAAACGTCGTTTGCTCCATGGCCTTCGACTCCGGCATCGCATAGGCCTTGTCGCAATAGGCGAACGACGCCTTGACGGCCTCGACCAACTCAGCCTTGGACGCCATCTCCTCGGCATTCGGCATACTGGGTCGCTCCTCGCCCGTGGCGCCGGCGCAGAACGCATACCCGGCATTGGCAACGTGGCCAATCATCTGGCCGAAGGTGCGCACCTCGGGTGTGGGCTGATACCCGTAGTCCGCTTCGGGCATCTGCTCGGCAGACGCGATGATCCAGCCCTTGAACTGCTCGTACAGAGGCTTGATCGAGTTGATGCCAACATCCTGGTGGCCCTGGCCCATACCCTGGGCGGCGCCGGCCGCAGGGAGAGCAGCCATGGCGGCGGCAATTGCGAGCGTACGGATCTGCATGGGGAGGTCTCCTGTTCGGGATCGAGTCACGAGGATCGCCAGTTCAGGCCGGTCTGGCAAGGGGGGACGTCCAGGCCCAAGGCTCGCCGAACTACAGCACTCCATCTGGGACACGCGTGCGTGGAGCACGACCTTCGAGCCCGTGGTCGGCTGGCTGATCTACGCGGTCGTCACAGCGGGAACGTTCGGGTGGTGTCGCCGAGCGGGGGGGCAGCTGGAGCCACACTCATTCGATTCGCGCCTGGGGGAGGGGAGTGTGCCGAAGTTTCCGTAGTTTCGGTGGCGGGGGGAGTGAAGGCCACCGTATCGGTTCTGGATGACATGATCACCCTGGGGGGGGACGCCCGCCGAACCCAGGGGAGACGCGTATGCGGTCTAGGCTAGTCCGACCTCGAGACCCCGCGATGGACGTGGGACACAGCCGGCGGGGAAGCTCATATCTCCAGTCGTCTCCACCGTTCGCTTTGCAGCCAGAACAACGACAGCATGAAGCACGCGAGCCATCCCAGGATCTCGCCCACCCAGATGGCAGCCAGCGGCAGGCCGAGGACGATAGCCGCGGAATACACGTAGGCGAGCACCGTCGTCGAGAGGACGAGCTCGATCAAGAGGGTCGTTCGGGTATCGCCAGTTCCGGCCACCGCGGCGAACACCATCTCCGCCGGGATGACGATCATGACGGCGAGGCTGACTACCCGGAGACTGGCGACCGCTCCCTCGAGGACGGTCGGATCGGACGTGAAGATCGCCAGCGGCAGCTCGGGGAGTGCAACCGCGAGTGCCAGAAATGGGAGCACCACGGCCGCAGACCATCCCATGGCACGGCGCACCACCGCACTGATCCGCCGGGAGTCGTCTTGACCGATGAAATTGCTCACCATGGTAGTCGTCGTTTCGGAAAAACCGTCGATCGGCAGCAGGAAGAGTGCGTAGATACTGTAGATGATGTTGGCACCCGCCAGGGCGCCTTCACCCACCTGTTCGACGATCACAAAGAACAGAAACCAGCGCGCTGTGCCGAGGAGCGTCTCGAGCGCGACTGGCCAGGACACGCGCAGCATCACCCTCCCCAGCGCAGGGCTCGGTCGCCCAAGTCTGAACAGCCCGAACCGACGGACGTCTCCCTTCCACACCGCGTAGACTGTCAGGAAGAGGAACGTGACGATTTCGGCGAACAGGGAACCGAATGCGGCACCCCGAATCCCGAGCTCGGGAAAGCCGAGCTTCCCAAAGATCAAGACGTAGTCCAGGGCGATGTTCGTGAGGGCCAGAGCCGTCGTGGCTCCGATGAGCACACGCGTCCGAGCGATACCGACGTAAAAGGCGCTGTAGGCAAGGTTGAGCGAGTGGAAGAAGACGGCAAAGGCGATGATGCCAAGAAACGCGTCTACCGCCGCCTGAACGTCGGCTGAGCGTAGGAGCCAGCTGGTCACGAAGGGCGAGGCGAACTTGATGACTAGGAACAGCACAACCGACGTTGCGAGCAGCAGTCCCGTGCCGTGATTGAACGCGGCGCCGATTCCTCGCTCGCTCGCTTGACCCGCCCGGCGGGCACAGATGATCTGTATCCCGTCACCCAGCCCAAACGTGAAGAAGCTGACGACCTCGTAGATCGTGGCGGCCAGTGCCACCGCTCCGAGTTCGATCGTGCCGTACCGGGCGAGGAAGATGGTGTCGGTGACGTCGACGATCGTCTCGTTCGCCCCGGCGACGATGATGGGGAGCGAGATCGCCCAGAGAGTCCGGGATGAGAGCTGGAGCTTCATGCACCGCCTTCGGGCCCGAGCACGGAAGCAACTTCACCGCACCATACTAGTACGTTGGGCACCGGCCGGCGACGGTCGACGCGTCCGGGACTGCCGCAGCTGGTGACTACAGGAGCGCGAACTCGTACGAGTACCGATTCAGGTGCATCACCATGCAGGACAGCAGCGCGCCGCCTTTCATGTATTCGGTCAGATTGAAGAAGTTGACCTCGAACCCGTGTTCCACGGCGATGTCCTGCAATCGCCGGTTCTTGTTGAGCTCGTCCGTGTACTCCTTGGTGCCGGCCTTCAACTCGTTGATGTGGGAAGAGTTCATGATGGTGTTCGACAGCCGGACGGAGTTGCAGACGCCGGCAAAGCAATCGTCGACGGAGACATCGATGATGTTCGTGTGCTCCTCGAGCTCAGCCACTTCGTCTTCCGTGTACATCTCGGTGCAGACGAGCGTTTCTTCGCGCGTGAGGGGGAAGATGGTGCAGTCGAGATGGTACAGATACGGTTCCGTCTCTTCGAGCTTGACGACCTTCATGTCGAACTGCTCTTCCATCCACTCGAATGCCGCCCGCTCCGACCGGATACCATAGCCTCCCACGTACACGTTGTCGTGCAGGTGCTTGAGCTCCGCCTCGCCCTCGAACTTGTATGGGGGTTGCATCACCTTGTAGCCCAGTGAGTCGAAGAACGCCGCACCGACATCGGCCTCATGCACGCGCGGCGGTGATGTGAAGTTCGACACGACCACGGTATTACGCTCGGGGAGATGCTCGAGCACGCAGCCGACGTTGGCGGTGAAGACTAGATCCTGGAGCTCGCAATCACCGGGGCTCGGCAGGAGATAGACCAGCGCCTCCGACGCGATGAAGTGATAGACGTTGAGGAACTGATGCAGCGCCTTCTTGAAGTCCGGTTGGCGTTCCTCGTCCGACAGATCCTCCATCCAGGCGTTGTTCGCCACTGCCGTGGAGTAGCACAGCGGGACGCTCAGTACGTAGGCGGGCTTGGCCAACTGCGTGGGGTTCAGAACTTCTGATGGTGCCCGCTTCACGCGGGGCTCGTAGGTGGGCCTGAAGGGGGTCGTCTTCACGCTGCTGGCGGTAGCCATAGTCCGCTTCCTTCCGGTGTCGATTACGAGAGTCCAGCGCACGACGTCGCCGGCTTCTATGTCGGCGATCGGATCGGGTGCCTACGCCGTTGCGGGGACGGCACCGTACCGCCCCCTCATGTGCTACTTCGGGCTGACTTCCAGGAGCGGGTCCAATCCGCCCTCGACGTGCACACCCGAAGGGAATACCGGTGTGAAATCGAATCGCTCAGAGAGCGGCACGATCAGATCGACCTGCGAGCCGTACCGGACGACGGAGAACCGCTCGTTCTGCATGAAGGGCCAGTTCTGCTTCAACTGGAACGGCATGATGCAGTCGACGTCGTAGTCGGCGATCTGGAGGATGTAGTAGCTCTGTCCGAGATCCGGCGCCCACACTCGATTCAGCATGCGCTGGTTGTTGTGGAGATAGATCACGATGCTGCGCTTGTCGTAGGACGGGTGCCGCATGGCGTCCTGCAACGAGTAACGCTTTCCCTTGATGTCGACGATCGGCTCGTCGGGATCGACCGTCAACTGATAGAGGACGATGCCGTCAGCAGGGGAGAAGAAGTAGTTGGTGTCCGAATAGGTAGGTCGTGTAGGATCGCGGAAGAAGAACTCCTGTGACAGCCAGGCCAGCGACCTGTCCCTGACAGCGGCAACGTCATGCTCGACCCAGTCCTTCAGGCTCTTGGCCATTGTTCAATCCCTATACTCGTCATCGGAGAACGACACCTGCAAACGGCCCTCCCATGCGCGGGGCCGTCCGGATGAGAAACCGATCGCAACGACCGCTCGCGGGTGGGACGTTCGTCGCAGCGTTTTCAGCGCAATGACGCATATCACATTCCAGGTGGATTGCGTGAGCACCGCGTGCACCCCCTAGGGTTTCCCGCAGTCTGGGCACACGAGCCGTGGCGTGAGTACCGCGCTCGCTGCGCGGGTACGACATCCGGACCAAACGCATCCGGATCAAACGCGAACGGCGGGTCGCTGTCATGACAGCGTTCTCCACGTCCTCCGAGTCGGTTGATCGCGGGGGCCAGCCCGTCGGTTTCCGCCTGCACAGTGAGGTGTATCGACACGCAGGCAGCGGAAGCCGGGAGTGCCGAGGTCCCGACGAGTCAGGACGGCAAGCCGGAAGATGGAAATGGGAAGCTTCCCCTCAGGATGCTCGAGTGACTTGGTGCAACAGTCGCTGGCGACCCGACGCATGGAATCTGGAAACGTCAGACGAGCGGACCGAACCAGCCACCTGTTTGGTGATTCAAGAACCATGTACCGCGGTGTCATGGGCTGCACGAGCAGGTGCCGCGCACTAACCTTACACGGGTACACTCGGCCGTTGGACTACCTGATGGAGGCTCCTGTGCCGAATGCCGTCAGTCCCACGCAGCTGCTCCTCGGCACGCTTCATCATGCCGGCAGCGCTTCCGACCAACACCGCTCATGATCGAGGCACGAGAAGCCATACGACGATTGCAGGCTGGCAATCACCGCTTTGCATCGGGCACCGCAACGGGAGACACGCGGGCGAGTGAGACGCGTCGCGCGGAGCTGCTGGGTGGCCAGCAGCCATTCGCCATTATCCTCGGGTGTTCCGACTCCCGGGTCCCAGCGGAAATCGTGTTCGATCAGGGCCTGGGCGATCTGTTCGTGATCCGCGTGGCTGGCAACATCGTCGCTCCGTCGCAGATTGGGAGCGTCGAGTTTGCAGCGGACCAGTTCAGCACCCGGCTCGTGGTCGTGCTTGGCCATTCTCAGTGCGGCGCGGTCACCGTGACCATCGAGCAACTCGAACGCCCAACCGAGGATCGCTCTCCGAACCTCCACGCTATCGTCGATCGCATACGGCCCGCAGTGGAGCCACTGCTGGCGGACCCGGGCGTAGCGTACAGGGATCGCTTACTCCGACAGGCCGTACGCGCGAACGTTGGTGCCGCAGTTGAGTACCTCCGCAATGGGTCGGAGATCCTCAAGCATCTGATCGAGCACAACGGACTGCTCGTGGTAGGCGCGGAGTACTCGCTCGAAACAGGCGTCGTCGACTTCTTCTACGGAGTACCGTCGAACGGTTGATCGCGGTGCCGCTATGTCTACACGGCAACCGTGCGTCGGCGCGCACCCGCCATGTTGCCGTTCCGCGTCGGGCCGTCAGTCATGTCGAGATTGCCCAACCGGCTCGTCGTTACGGAGCACCTGGCGACCAACCTGATACGATGCCAGGATACTGTATGGCATACGACACTCCGGATCGGCGATGATCGCTTCGGCCACGCTGATCACCCTGGCACTCGTCTTCTACTCGATCGGAGTCTGGGCCGAGCGCCTCGCGCGCTACCTCAAGTCCTGGCACGTCGCCGCGTTCTGGACAGGCTTCGCGTTCGACGTCTCCGGTACCTGGGCCATGCATCGGATCGCTGCCGGACCCTTCGATCTCCGGGATTTACATACCCTCACCGGTCAGATCGCCCTCTGGCTTATGCTGATCCACGCCATCTGGGCCACGAGGGTGACGCGGCGGGGTACCGAGGAGGCACGAATCGGCTTTCACCGGTACAGCGTCGTGGTCTGGCTGATCTGGCTGGTGCCCTACTTCGGCGGCATGTATCTCGGGATGACGCCATGAAGGCCGGGTCACCCCAGCAGACACCGCGAAGCGTGCCCGAGCCACTCGAGTTGCCCATCGCCGTGGCGGCGGGGGGGGATATCGACCTACTCGGCCACGTCAACGATGTGGTCGACCTTGGCTGGGTGCAGTCGCACACTGGCGA
>JBDHDN010000405.1:0-3937 GCA_039591485.1 Gemmatimonadota bacterium | reverse complement strand
CTCGATGCCGAACAGCGCCACCATCGCCTCGTCCAGCATGCGGTGGACCACGTCGGCATCCAGCCTGCCGTCATCGGTGACGACGTGTTGGTCGCGGATCAGTACCACTCTGGACGTCGATTGCCTTGCGTGCACTTCCCGTGCGACGGCAGGAAGCGCGACGGCACCTCCCACGGTCGCGCATCCGACACCCCTGATGAAGTCTCGTCGAGTCAGACCTTCCGTGCGCTGTTCCATGGTCCGCTCCTCACGATCCGAGCTGGGCGATGCGCTCCGTGGCCGCCTCCAGCAGCGCGTCGGCCGCCGTCTCGGAGTCGGCGTCGAGCACCACCGCCACGAATCGATCGTGGACATCGGACGACACGTACGTTCCCCTCTCGGTCACCACCGTTTGCCGGCCGGAGCTTCGCACGTACTGCTCCCGAAAGGAGCGGAGCGCGTCGGCTGCGGCGTCCACGCTCTCGTAGCGCACGATGAGCAAATGCGTCGATCCGGGCGCGTATCGCGCGAGCACGGCGTCGGTCTCGGCACTCAGATTGAGCACGTTCTCGCGCTGCAGGTAGTAGTGGTAGTTCAGGGATTGGCGCAGGTGAAAGAACCGATCACTGAAGGGAACCAATCCGTCCGGTGGCAGGAGATCCACCATGAACGGACGCGTCACGGGAGGGGGGAGGTTCCGTGCGATGGCCCGCGCAATCTCCTCCACCGCCGCCGCCATGTGCGCGGCGGGCTGCTCCGCCGCGACGCACACATAGAATCGGTCCTGCCAGAAGCAGAGCACCCCGCCCCTCCGCTCGAAGCCACCACCGATGCCGGCTTCCTCATGTTCCCTGCCGTGGACGAAGACGCCGTAGGCATCCTCGGTGGTGCCCATGTCGAACAGCTCGACGGTGATGCCGGGACTCCCCGACCGCGTGTAGTGCGCGACCGCGACGTCGCGGAAGGCGTACGATCGATAGACCTCACCGGCACCATCGATGTACTCGAAGATCGTCTCGCGATCGTAGGTCACCGAGGATTCCTGGCGAGTCCAGTCGCTCACGTGGTCTGGAAGATGCATGGCGGTCGCCGCGCTGTCCGCTTCCGACGCCCCGCATCCACTCAGCGCGGCACCGAGGCTCAGGCCCAACGCGCCCAGCGTCGCAACCGAAACCCTCGTGGACCGAGAGCATCGCGTATCGGTAGGTCCAGCAAGCATGGCCGTCGGCCGGTCCGGATGTGTGCGAAGGTAGTGCCGGTGGGTGGAGGCCGTCAAACGCGTAGTGCGGACGACGTCAGGGATTCGGACGGCTCCGGTCTCGCTTCGACATCGTGACCGGGCACGAGCCTTCCGCTCCCGCCGCGGGCGGCGGGTGCTCGCTTCCTGCGGACGGACGCGGTGCCTCTTCGACGCCACGATCACGCCGCCCCCTGCCCCCTCTTCATCCACCGATACGGCACTCGCCGCGCTGGTGGCACGCGATCGGCTCAGCGAGCGCCCAGCACCTTCGCGGCACGCCGGTAGTGGGACGGCTTCACCCAGAGGATCATCCCGTACCGGCCCTTGCCGGCCGCCACCGCGTCCGCCGCCGTGATGTTGATCTTCGCGTCGGAAAGCTTGCTGATGTGGCGGTGCGCCGCACCCAATTGGTCAGTGCCGGTCACCAGGAAGCCCTTCTTCACCTTGCTCACGCGCCAGTTGTTCTTCCGCGCCACCTTGCGGAAGGCTCCCATATCCTCCGGAACGAAGTCGAGCTGCGCCTTGCCCCGTCCGACGGGGAACCCCGAGAACACCAGCAGGTCGACGCCGCCTTTCCGCAACTCACCAAGGATCTGCTCTCCGTTCCCGGCGCGGTTGGGCACCTGCAGGTAGCAGTAGTTGACCTTCTTCACGCGGTCGGCCATGGCTCACCTCCTGTGGGAGGACCGAGTGTGGGGTGGGGTGGACCCGAATCGCCCCCCGACCCCACCACGAGCACGACGACGGTGGCATTGCACGTCTTCCGATGACTCTCACGCGGGCTTCTCGACAGCCTTGCTGGGACTCAGCAGGCGCACAACGACAAGCGCCGCTAGCGGAAAGTAGATCGCTTCGGCGACGATCCCGCCGAGGGCGTCGAGCCACGAGTAGTCCGGCGTGATGGCCTGCCCCACCTCGACGACGGCAAACATCAGCCACCAGATCAGCGCGTAGCGCATCCAGCGCCCGGCCCAGCTGCCGCGGGCGAGGGCGTACAGCAACACGAACGCCGCGGCGACGCCGACCTTGATGACGAGCACGCTCAGCAGGAACAGTGTGGCGGAGCCCTGCGTCGGCGGCTTCAGTCCAGTGAGCGCCGAGAGCAAGCCGTACACGGGGAACGGGATCACGTACATGATCGCGAGCGTGAGTCCGATAGCCAGGAGAATCTTCCGCATAGAGCGACGCATTCTCCCTGTTCGACACCCTACATTCCGCTACGAGGTCCCGCGCGGACCTTCGCCGTGACCCGATGGGACTGCACCCACGGTGCCTTCCGGGCGAAGACAGATCGCGGAACGGTGATGGCGTTGTGCGCTCCGCGGGGTCACTCCCATGCCACATCCCCAATCTGCAATCGCCACTCTGCGATCGCCAGCACAGTCCTTCTCACGGACCTCCGGCCAGCTCCTCGATCGCCCACACGGCAGCACGCCGGATGACGTCGCGGTATGACGGCATCTCGGACGCCTGCCGCAGGAACTCGAGCTGGCTCCGGTCTCCGCTGCGCCCGATGGCCCGGAGCGCCTCGGCCTGGACCTGATACGAGTCCTCGGCGTCATAACGGCTCCGGAAGAACGGCACCAGGGCCTGGTCCTCCATGTCGCCGAGCAGGCGGATTGCCGCCCGCCTGACCCGCGAGCTGGCATCGTCAGCCGCGGCGGTGAGCGGCTCGATCGCCGCCCGCCCTTCGGCCGTCGCGAGGGTTTCGATGGCGGCGAGACGCACCGCCCAGAACGGATCGTCCGTGGCGATCTCGGCGAGTGCGTCCGCTACCCGCGCGTCAGCCGCCGAACGACCCAACTCCCTGACCGCCCACTCCCGTCCGATGACGTCGTCAACGCGAGCCTGGTACAGCAGTCCCTCGACACTCTTGTGGTACGTCCACTCTTTGAGCAGCCAGTTGCCCTCGTCGAACCGCACCAGCAGCGGCCGCTCTCGGCTCTCGAACGCGAAGACGTCACGCTCGTGCTCCAGCCACACCGTCTCCACCCGCTTCCCGGACGCGGTGACGATGCCGATCTGCACCGGCATCCGATAAATGGGGACCCCGTGTTCCCGCTCCTGCACCTGCGCCACGCGCAGCTGGATCCGCGCGCTGGCCGCGTCCCACCTGGAGCTGACTTCGAAGACCGGATGCCCCGGGCTGAAGAGGTACTGCTGGAAAAACCAGTCCAGGTTCTGCCCGGTGACGTCGTTTGCGGTCTTCATGAAGTCGTGGGTATCCACCGGCTCGAATGCGTGCCGGTCCAGAAACGTGGCGAGGACATCGAAGAAGGCCTCGTCACCGAGCAGGAATCGGAGCTGGTGCAGGATGCAGGCACCCTTGGGGTAGGTATGGGCGTCGAAGCTGTCGTGCGGTCGCTCATATCGGCTAAACACGATCGGCCGCATGTAGCGCGTGCGCGCTTCGCGCAGGTACGCGTTCTTCTTGCCTGCCAACGCCCACGCGCCCTCGTCGTCGCCGCTCTCGTGGCGGGTCCAGAGATAGTCGGCGTAGGTGCCAAAGCTCTCGTTCAACCAGGTGTGCGACCACTCGCGCAGTGTGATCAGGTCGCCCCACCACTGGTGCGCAATCTCGTGCGCGAGGACCGACTCCCACGAGAAGTCCTGCTCGGCACGCCGGTCCTGGATCACCCCGTCGCCGAGGATGGTCGCCGACGTCGCCTCCGCTCCGCCACCGACGTGCGAGGTCGTGACCTGGTCGTACTTGTCCCA
>JBDHDN010000404.1:0-3940 GCA_039591485.1 Gemmatimonadota bacterium | reverse complement strand
CACCCCCTCGAGCACGCCGGTTGCCGCTTCATTCACCGCACGGATCCACGGGATGAAGAGAAACTCCGGTACGCCGCCGGTTACTTGCTTCACGAGGAAGCTCCGGCCGACGTCGAAGTCGATGATGACGTCCAGATCCGTGCCTGGCGCCCACAAGGCGAGTGGCTGCTCGACGAGCGCGTGCAGCGTCTTCTCGCCTCCGCCTTGCCAATCCACCACGGCGGGAGTGCCGTCGCTCAACGTGATGCCCGAGAGGTCCGTGTCGATCACGAGCCGGACGGCCGCGTACTGGTCGGCGGGGATCTCGCCCTCGCCGAGGATCGCGGTGGCTCCGCCCTGCAGCGCCAGCAGGTCGAACAGCTGCCGCGGTTCGGCGACGGTGACCCACTCGGCGCCGCCCGAGGTATCGGCGCTCGTCGCGGCGGCAACGCTCACGACATGCACGTCGACCCGCTGGACTTGGTCGTAGGGAAACGGCGCATCGGTCAGAAAGATGCGGGCCCGCGACATCCCCTCGGGTATGCCGGTGCCCTCGAGGCAGGCAGCGCTGGCGGCGAGCACGGTCAGCGCGGCGAGGTGGCGCGTGCGCATGAGACCTCCGTGCGGAAGTCACAGGTTGGAACGTCTGCGGCGCTCCCACTGTCACGAGATATACCCGCACGCCGCCGTGAAGGTCACGAGCGCACGAACCGTGTCCGAGCAGACACAGCCCGCGCTCACCTGTTCCAGCGGTACTGCCAGGATCCTCCTCCACCTACGGTACGGCCGACCGCGATCTTGCCCGCCGGGCATTCTCAGCAACGTGAGGCGGTCGGACAGCCGCGAAATCCGCGGCCGAGTGCGAGGTCACGCTGCTGGCGTCGCGACCGGGTTCTCTCCAGACGCGAAGCGGAAGTAGCCGAAGCCGATTGCGAGCACGAGGTAGATCACGACCGTCGACCAGCCCATCGCGCTCACCACACCACCCAGTTGCGCGATCAGGGCCACGACGCACCCCACCACGTCACCGAGGAACAGCCCGAGCAGGATGGCGCGGCGGGCCTCGGAATCGGGTGCGTTGCGGGCGGCCCAGGTGACGACGCCGAAGCTGAACAGCGCGGTCCCGAACAGCTGGGCCACGTAATCGAGGCTCACGCTCGCCTCGGTGGTGTACAGCGCCAGGACCTGGCCCGGTACGAGGATGAAGCCGAGTCCGAACAGCACCGCCACGACGGCGTTCGCGATCATCAGGGTGCTGAGCTTCATGGATGCCTCCCGCGGTCAGAGTGGGCGGACGCAGACCGTGCGATGGCGGGGAAATCGAGCACCCCGCCCTCAATCTGTGAGCCGAAAGTCGATCCCGAAAAACAGCTGCAGTACGACTTCCCCCTTGTCACGCGAGACATCCACGTCGAGGGGCTGGAAATCATCCGGCCCGAACGCGGGAAAGATGTTGATGCTGATCCCAGGCCGCAGAAAGAGCGATCGCGAGCCGTTCACCGGGAATCGCCCCTGCACGGAGACGGGAACCGAGTAGTGCCAGAACGGATCGACGTCCTTCTGAAACCGATGGACGGCAATCCCCACTGCTAGCTCGATGGGAACGTCTTTGAGAGGGAACTCCAAGGAGGGCTGCACGGTCCACATCGTGATGTTCGCGTCAGGCGGCGTCACCTCCTCGGCCTCATCGACCGACCAGCGGTGTAGCACCGAGAGCCTTGCGCGAATACCGGATTCACCTTTGAGTGTGCCGTAGGCGGTGATCCCACCTCCTATGAACTGCGGCCCGCTGAGCTTGTGAATCCAGTCCAGTATCCCTCCGGCACCTGCGCTTTGGGCAGCGGTCGCCTCGCTGCCGGCCAGCGTCAGGCCAACGAAGAGTACGGTGTACGCGATCAGCCGTGTCATGAGCCCTCCTCGCGTGTGGGTCAGCGCGGGCATTACGCGCATGAACTCAACATCCGGAGTTCGTCGCAAACTGCTCCGCACTTTCGAAGACGTACCCTATGGAGTTCAGCGGCTCCACTTCGAGCGGGCCGTCCTTCGGGTATACCCCTGTCGACCGTCGCTCGGCGTTATAGATCACGAGATCGGCATCCCTGTCGAGCAGGATGTACCCGCGCTCACCGTTCACGAGCGCCCTCGGATGGTGGTTGAGATACAGGAGTCGCCAGGGCATGGTCGTGATCAGCACGAGTAGGACGATCCACACGAGACCGCCCCACCGCACCAGGGAGAAGCTGATGCCCCGGGCCTGCCGTCTCCTGAGGTACCGTGACACGCCGATCCAACCGAGGGCGATGGCACCCATCAACAGGACCATCGCAACGGTGTACGATTCGTGCAGCCATCGGGACGAGCACGATAGTGCGGTAGGATCCTCGCTCCAGAGCGCGATGAAGAGCCGTCGGTACAGCACCAGTACCCCCAACGAGGCGGCAACCGCGGTAACGAGAAATACCTCGGCGATGGTCGTGGTGCGTACGGAGCCCCAGAGTCGGCGCCACTGGGCAGTGGTGCCACGAGTCCAGCCGTCGAGGGTCGGTCCCAGATTGAAGACGCGGCCAAGGATGAAGAGCCCGATCCGGGCACCATACTTGAGGATGAGGGTAGCGACGACCACCGCAACCCCCAGCAGGAGCGAAGGCGTCGCTGCCCGCAGGCCGACGACGGGGAAGTCGGTGCGGGACGGGGTGTACTCGGGCGGCAACTGCATCTTCACGTCGTAGGCTACGGTGGTCAGCAACCCTATTATGCTGAGCAGGGCGAGTGCACCCGCGGACGTAGCCGCCACGACCGCAATCACTCTCCCGACGGGCCACGACGAGCCGCGTGCGGCTCCGGAGGGCATTGGCCGAATCGCCCCGGACTCCGATAACACGCCCTCCTCAAGCGCTTCGACGAACTCTTCTGCCGTCGCGAACCGATCCACTGCGGACTTGTCGAGGGCGACCAGCAGGGCTCGCTCCACCGGGTCCGGCACGCGTGGCCGGAGCATGCGGATGGGCGTAGGGGGCAGACTCAGTACCTTCGCGATCACGGCGCGTGCCGAGGGACCCGTGTAGAGCATCTCCCCGCTGAGCATCTCATACAGAACGCACGCGAGGCTGTAGATGTCGCTCCGCGCATCGACGTCCGCGCTGCCCGTCGCCTGCTCCGGGCTCATGTATGCGGGCGTCCCTATGGCCAGCCCCGTCTCCGTCAGCCGCGGGCTGCCCGCCTCCGTCAGCGCCCGGGCTATTCCGAAATCGGCGACCACCGCGTGCTCGCCGTGGAAGAGGATGTTCTCGGGTTTGATGTCGCGGTGAACGATGCCGAGGGCATGCGCGTGGCTCAATGCGTCGGCAACTTCGCGCGTGATCCGGAGTGCGTCTTCGACGCGGAGCTGCTTCTCGCGTATCAGGAGGTCCCGCAGCGACTCGCCGTCAAGATACGGCATCGTGTAGTACAGGTGGCCGTCCGCTTCGCCACAGTCGTGTAGCGCGAGGATATTCGGATGCGATAGCTTCGCAGCGACCTCGATCTCGCGCACGAAGCGGTCGGCTCCGAGCGCGGCCGCCACCTCGGGACGGAGGACCTTGAGCGCCACGTAGCGGTCCAGTTTCCGGTCCTGGGCAAGGTATACGACGGCCATGCCGCCGCGCCCGATCTCGCGTACCACGGCATAGCGCTCCGCGACAGCGGTACTGAATCGCTTGGTGAATGCATCGTCGGGAACCGACCCAGACCGATCGGCAGGCGTGGGCGCCCCACACGTCGGACAGAACGCTGCGTCCTGCGGAACCGGCGTGTCGCATGCTTGGCAGACCGAGCTCGCCGTCTTCATTGCCTCTCACTGGGAGGACAGAGGCCAATGTGTGTCCGACCGGGAACAGCGTCAACGGGACAGCCAGCGGAACGGCAGAGATCACGAACTGGGGGGTTGTCATTCCACACATACAGAACAGACGGCGGACCGTGC
>JBDHDN010000403.1:0-5920 GCA_039591485.1 Gemmatimonadota bacterium | reverse complement strand
GGTCGAGGAATCCGATCCCGGTGTCGATGCTGGTCCTGCCGCTGCCGTCGAGCGCGAGCCGGCCGGTGATGGCCGTCTCGCGGGTCGAGCGGTCGATGGTGGCGTTTCGGGCGCTCATGCTGACTCCTTGGTGAGGCGCGTGTCGTTGCCGTTCGTCGGGAACACGGCCTGCAGGGCCCTGACCAACACGGCGAAGGCGCCGGCGGAACCGGGCAGGGTGATGCGCAGACAGTGCTCGAGCCCGGCGCGATCCGGGAAGTCCCGCACGCGCACCGAGTGCTCGTCGAGTGCGGCGCGCAGTGGCGCGGCGTCCCGATCGCAGTCCACGAGCACGAAGTTGGCCTGCGAAGGGTAGGGACGAAGCCCGAGCTTCTCGAGCTCCTCACGCAGTTGCGAGCGCTCTTCCCGGATGCGGCTGACGTGCGCGTGCAGGGCGTCGTCGCCGCGCGCGAGTTGGTCGAGCGCGATCGCGACCGATGGAGCCGCGAGCGGATACGACGGCCCGGCCGCGCGCAGCGCACCGAGCACCTCGGGGGTGCCGATCGCATAGCCGACGCGGCAGCCGGCCAGCCCCCAGGCCTTGGACAGGGTGCGTACGACCAGCACGTTGGGGAACTCGAGTCCGATCGCCGTCAGATCCTCGTCGGCGTACTCGACGTACGCGTGGTCGAGCACGACCAGCGACTCGGGCGCGGCACGCGCGACCGCGGCGAGGTCGTCGCCCGTGAGCGCCGCGCCGGTCGGGTTGTTGGGCGAGACGAGCATGATCGCCGCGGGGTTCCGTGCCGCGGCCTCGAGAAATGCGTCGCGCGGGAAGGCTCCGGTCAGCCACGGAATGGTCGTCAGCTCGCCCCACGCTACGCGCACGTAGCGGTCGATCATCTCAAAGCTGGGCAGGGGCACGACGACCTCGCGGCCCGGTGAGAGGAACGCGCGGCACGCTCGGTCGAGCGCGTCGCCCGCCCCGGCCGTCGCGATCACGCGGTCGTCCGCGACGTTCAGCCGGCTCGCCAATACCCGCTCGAGACCGGCAATGGTCGGGTAGCGGCGCAGCAACTCCGCACCGCCCGCCGCCACCGCGCCCGCGAGATCCCGCGGCGGGTACGCACCCTCGTTGGCGTCGAGCTTGAGCGCGCCGTCGGGTACCGGCGGCCGCCGGTAGGCCGACAGCGGATCGATCCGTGGTCGCGGGCCCCGCTCGGGTCTCGTCGCGGCGGTCACGGCACGATCTGCGCGAGCTGGGAGACGACCACGTCGGTCCCGCCGGCCGCCTTGAGCGCGGGGATCACCTGCGGTAGCTCGTCGCGCGGCACGGCGGCCTTCACCGCGTAGCCGTTGTTGCCGAACAGCGGGGCGACCGTCGCCTGGCGCATGCACGGCAGGATCGCCACCACCGCGTCGAGCCGGCTCTCGGGGGCGTTCACCTCCACCATCACGCGGCGCCGTGCTTCGAGCACGGAGGCGAGCACCAGACGAAGGTCCTCGATCCGTTGCCGCTTGGCCGGGTCGGCCAGCGCCTGCGGGCTGGCGTACAGCCGAGTGGAGGAGCGCATCAACTCGTCCAGGATGACGAGGCCGTTGGCACGGAGCGTGGCACCCGTCTGCGTGATGTCCACGATCACGTCGGCGTCTTCGGGCGGGAACACCTCGGTGGCCCCATACGACAGCACGAACTCCGCCCGCATCCCCCGCTCGGCAATCCACCGGTGGGTGAGCCGGTCGTACTCCGATGCCACCACGAATGGCCGGTCGCGCTCGCCGGTTACCTCGGTGGTCGGCGGTGCGGCCGCCACCAGCCGTACGGGGTCGAGCCCGGTGTCCAGGATTTCCTCCACGCCCGCGTTCAGCTCGGCCACCCAATCGGCGCCGGCGAACCCCACGTCGCGGCTGCCGAGGTGGAGCATCTCCACGATGTTCTGCGGCTTGAGCACTTTGGCCTCGGTGTCGGGCAGCGAGATCAGCGGCCGGTAGTTCCGCACGGCACGCCGGACTCCATTCGCCCCTTGGGCAAGCCCAGTCGCAACATGTCTTGCATACGGCACTCCTCGTCGTCGTGCCGGTCGGCGGGCGGGTCGTCGTGATCGCGGGAGCGAAACGAACGACGCCGGCCGCGGGGGACCGGCGTCGGTGTGATCAGAAGGTCGTCAGGCGCTGCTGGCTCTTCCGGCTACACCTCGGCACGGCTCCCCATGGTGGGGTGCCCGTGATGGTGATGCCGGTGATGCTGCCGAGTCTGCAGTGCCATGAGGGGCAATAAAGGGCGGAAGATCGGGAATGTCAACGCCTCTTCACTCTTCACCTTCCATCCGTGCATCCCTCTATCCCTCTATCCCCGCCCTACGCCCGCGAGAATCCCGCCTCGTCGATCGCCGCGAGGTCCTCCGGCGTGAGCTCCACGTCCGCTGCCGTGAGCGAATCGAGCGCGTGCTCGACGGTGCGCGCGCCGGGGATCGGGATCACCGACGAGCCCTGCGCGATCACCCATGCCAGCACGATGGCGTGCGGGGACACGCCGTGCCGCTGCGCGATCGGTCGGAGGACGGGGTGGTCCGGCAACTTCTTGTTCAGCCGGCCGCCGCCCACCGGGCTGTAGGCCAGAAACCCGATGCCGTGCGCCTCGCAGTGCTCCACGACACCCGTGTGCACCGCTTCGCGAAAGAACGGATTGAGTCGGTTTTGCACCGTGACGACGTCGACCAGCGCTCGCGCACGCTCGATCTCGTTCACCGACACGTTGGACAGGCCGATCCAGCGGATCTTGCCGGCCTGCTGCAGCTCGGCGAGCGCGCCGACGCTGTCCTCCAGCGGCACCGCGGGATCGGGCACGTGCAGCTGATACAGATCGATCCGCTCCACGCCGAGGGCCGCGAGCGATCGGTCGCACGCGATGCGCAGTCGCTCGGGACGCGCGTCCCGCTCCCAACGGCCCTCCGGACGGGTCATGCCGCCCTTCGTGGCGACGATGACGTCGTCTGCCTCGCCTGACCACGGTGCCAGTGCCTTGGCGATGAGCCGCTCGTTGTGGCCGATGTCGTCGTCGTCGAGGCAGTAGACGTCGGCGGTGTCGATCAGGGTGACACCGGCGTCGAGAATGGAGTGCACTACGCGAACGGCATCGGCCTCGGCGGGACGCCCCTGCGTTGAGAGGGGCATCCCCCCGAAGCCGACGACCGGGACCGGGGGCCCACCTGGTCCGAGCGAGCGAGTGACCATTCGCCGCTCTATCGCATCTCCTCGGCCAGCTCCTTGATCTCCTGCAGGTCGCGCACCATCTCGCTCCACCCGTACCACAGCGCGTAGTCCGGATTCGAGTGGAATGCGCCCTGAAACGCTCGCATGCGGTGCTTGAGGTGCATCTCGAACAGCCGCTGCTCGATGTGCGTCGGCGCGTCGTGGAAGGTCAGCAGATCCGGGAATGCGAACTGGTAGTCCGCGGGCTTCCGTAGCGTACCGTCGCGGTACAGTCCGGCCACGACACGGATCGCCTCGGCCAGGAGGTGGTCGGCCTCCCGGATCATCTCGTCACCCTTCAAGAGCTCGCTGCGCGCGAAGTTGATGGAGTGGCACTCCATGCAGATACCCTCCATCTTCTCCCGCTCGACCTCCCACTCCTCCTGCGTCAGCCGCGCCAGGTCGGCGGTGCGCACGAGCTCGAGACGCCCGGTCGGCTGACCGGTGCGTGGGTCGAGCACGCCGAGGGCCTGGAGGATCGTCGTCCGGTCGGCCGCCCACTGCTCATCCTCCGGCATGGGCAGCCGCACGGCGAGGAAGCCCCACCCGGTGCGTACCTCGTGGTCGCCTCCCTGCATGTGGCACGACTGGCAGGTGGGTGCAGACGCCGTCGCCGGGAGCACGCCGCTCTGCTTCAGCAGGAACCGCACGCCGTGCTTCGACGACGAGTACATCTCCCACTGCGGGTGGTCGAAGCCCATGTGGCAGGTCTGACATGCTTGCGGCTGGCGAGCTTCCGTGGTCGAGAACAAGTGCCGCGTGTGGCACGCGTCGCACGACGCCAATCCGTAGCCGCGCCCGGCTTCCTGCAGCTCCTCGAGGGCCTCGGTGTTCTTGACCCCGATCTTATGACACCCGCCGCACCCCTTCTGCCCTTCCGTCAACGCCATCGGCAGTGCATGCGTGGTCGGCATCGCCTTCATCGCCGTCCAGGCCAGGGCGTGCTTGCCGGCCATGAACTGCTCGGCCTGCTCGGCGTGACACATCCGACAGGTCTCGGGCGCCGGGATCCTCGCCTCCATGAAGTCGTCGGCCGTGGTGTGGTCGCCGCCGTGGCAGACGGTGCAGTCGATACCGTTCTGCCCGTGTCGGCTCTGACGCCAGTCGGAGACGATGCTCGGGTGGATCTGCTCGTGACATTCGGTACATGCGGCTGTAGCAGGCGGGTCGGGCTTGTGCGGACCTGCGGCCGTGCTTGCGCCGAACAAGGCGGGTGCGGTCGCACACGCCGTGAGCACTCGGTGAAATCGCATCTCAACCCCCTCGGGAGGGCAAACGATGCCTGCGGGACACGGGAGGTCTGCATACAGTATTCAGTGCACCGACACCCTTGTCAAACCAGGTTGACGAACGCGGCAGATGGCACGTGCGGCGCGGTTCCGTTGTGGGTGCCGCCACGACGGGATAGAATGGTGCAACCCGTTGTCAGGAGCCGCGCAAGGCCGTGAGCAGCTTCGCCCCGATCGACTGGTTCTGGACCGCCGCGTTTCTGCTCCTCATGGTGGGCGGCGCCTTCTTCTTCTACCGGCTGGCGCGCCGCTCGGAGTCGGATTTCTTCCTTGCCGGCCGCGGGCTTCCCTGGTGGCTGCCGGCATCGTCGGTCTTCAGCACGCACACCGCCACCGACACGCCGATGTGGGTCACCGGCACGGTGTACGCGCACGGGCTCCGTGGTCTCTGGTACACGTTCTTCGCGTCGTGGACCGCGATCGCGTCGTTCGTCTCCGCCCGCATCTTCCGCCGCTCGCTTGCCTACACCCAGGCGGAGTGGCAGACGCTGCGCTTCGGTGGGCTCGGTGCAGAGCTGCTGCGCGGGTGGCTCGCCGGGTGGCAGGTGTTCATGAACATGTTCATCCTGGGCTGGGTGGGCATGGCCATGGGCAAGATCGGCAATCTGGCCTTCGGGTGGCCCCTGTGGGTCGGGCTCGTGGTGCCGACCGTCATCACCGCCTTGTACACGCTCGCGGCGGGCTACTGGGGTGTGGTGATGGGCGACTTCCTCCAGGGCATCGTCGCCATCTTCGCCATCGTGCTGGTGTCGCTGGTCGGTATCTTCGCGGTAGGTGGACCGAGTGACGTGACCGCTCGGCTTGTCGAGATGGGCGAGGGCTGGAGACTCGACCCGCTGGCGTTCACGGGATGGCTCAGCGGCGACTTTCCCGCGGTGTGGTGGCTCACGATGCTCGTGATCGCGGTGGTCGGTGGTTTCGGAATGGGTACCAGTATCGACTGGTACGTAGAGGCCCAGCGGATCCAGTCTGCGAAGACCGTGCGAGACGCGAGCTACGGGTTGTGGGCCGGTGGGGCGATCACCCTGGTGCGGAATGGCTTCTGGGCGGCGGCAATACTCGCGTTCTTCGTGATGCTCCCCAATATCCCTGACGCCGCTGAGTACGAGCTAGGCTGGTTTCGACTGGGCTTCGAGCTGCTGCCGGCCGGGCTCGTTGGGGTGTTCTTCGCGGCCATTCTCGCCATTCACCTCTCCACGATCTCGAGCCATCTGAACCTCGGCGCACTCTACTTCACGCGCGACCTGTTCCAGCGCTACCTCAAGCCCGACGCGGACGAGCGCACGCTCGTATGGGTGGGTCGGATCGCGACCTTCGTGCTGCTGATCGGCTCGTTCTTCTACGGCCTCATGATGGAGGAGATCACGCAATGGCTGATCTTCGCTCTCTGGCTCATGATG
>JBDHDN010000402.1:0-3978 GCA_039591485.1 Gemmatimonadota bacterium | reverse complement strand
GCGATTCTCTCTCGACCCGCGGCACTGGGTGTGGATGAACAGAGACGAGCTGGCGGGGAGGATCTCGCTCCGCGGATCGTGGACCATCCCGCGCCCGGATCCCGCCGCGCTCCATGTCGATCCCGAGCCCGCGGGCGGGCCGCTGGCCGATCTGCCCACGCTGCCCGTGCAGGACTGGGGGCGGATCGGTCCCGCGCTCGACGGGCGGCTGACCGGCTTCGCCCGTGACACGGAGACCGGACGATTTCTGGGCACTACGGAGCACTTCAGCGCGTACGTGTTCGACAGCTCCCTGACGCGGATCGAGCACCACGTGGAGCTGGACCATCAGTACAGCATCGACCTGACCCCACTGGCCGGTGCCGCCTTCCTGGGGGACACGCTCACCCTCCTGGCTACCAACAAGAGCTACGTCCTGCTCCGACCGGACACATCGGCTGATCCAGACCGCGAGTGGCGGCACTTTCGGGTGACGACCGGGCACATCACCGAGCTCAGGCGCTCGCGGTTCGCCACCATGCGCGCCCGGCAGATGTACGCGCTGTCGCTTGCGTACGACGGCGAAGCGAACGAACTGATCACGGTCAGCGTCCCGTCTGCTCGGCACCGGCGACTCGTCGTCTCTCGGTTCGCGCGGGGCGACATGATGCTCGCCTCCGAGTTCCTGCCCCGCCTGGGCCCGGGACTGTCCCTGCGAGGCGACGATCGCTCGCTCGCCGAGTACGTCGTGACCGGCAGCGTCGTCAGAAACGGCCTACTGTACCTGATCAGCGGGGCCTTCTCGACCGTCTTGGTCATCGATCTCACGGAGAAGGCCGTCGTCGCCGCGTACGCCGTGCCTGGCATCGAGCAGCCGGTCGGACTCGCCGCACGTGGGTCGCAGTTGCTCGTGGCGCAGGCGGAGGGACGGATAGCAGCGATCGAGTTGCCGGTGGTGGAAGGCTCGTCAGCTGGTGACCCCGTCGGATCCTAGGGTCGCGCGATCGGAGACAGGCACAGCCTCGGACACTCCAACGAGCGTAGCGCCCTACCGCCCTTCCGCCGTACCGCCGTTCACGGCGGCCGAGTCGAGTGCGGCACGCAGCGCGGCGAGATCGAGGGTCATGATCCACACGTCGAAGTTGTTCGCCCGCGTACTCGTGAAGGCGATCCGCGTTCCGTCCGGCGACCACCGCGGCGTGTCGTCGTAGGCGGGATGCCGCGTGAGCTGGACCGCCGAACCGCCGACAGCCGGAAGCACCCAGAGATCGCAGTTCCGCCCTTCACATTGGACGAAGGCGAGGAGCGAGCCGTCGGGCGACAGATCCATGTAGCGATAGGTGTAGTTACTCTCCGGCAGCACGACGCGATACTCGTCTCCATCCACAAGCGCCTCCAGTATGCTCCGCCCCCGGAATCCGTCCGCATCCGCCAGGGTGAAGTAGACGGAGGCACCGTCGTTCGCCCAACACCCCGGGATCGCCTTCGTGCTTTCGCGGGCGAAGATCGGCCGTGCGTCGCCGGTGCCGACATCGAGGACCCAGAGATCCGTGCCGGACTTGAACAGAAGCCGGGAGCCGTCCGGCGACCAGATCGGATTCCCGCCGCTCTGCACCGGGATCGAGGACGGCACGACACGGACCGCTGGCCCACCGCTCGCGGAGGTGAGCTTGATGCTCTCGCCCATCTCGGCGTCGAACACGATGTAGTGGCCCTCACGTGACCAGCTGGGGTGCTCACCGATCTCATCGGTCAACCAGCGTGGCTCCCCCCCCGCCGACGGGACCGTGTGAAGCCCGGCGACGATCGCGGAGTCGCGCCGTTCGAGATACGAGTACACGATGGTGGCCCCGTCGGGCGACCACGATGGGAAACCCTCCTGCGCAGGAGCGAACGTCAGACGTTGGACCGGAAAGCGGTCCTGGGCAGCCAGTCCGGAGGTGGACCACGACACCAGCAGGAGCACGGGGACGACGCGGTTACGCTTGCACATGGGTCACCTCAGTGTGCGAGAGCACCTCCAAAGCGATGCTACCGTCTCGCGGTCGGCACGGCCGGACAACCTGGTACGCAGCATCAGGCTCTGGGAACCGTGCTATCGGGCACGGCCCTGCCGACCCGCCTCACACCAATGTCACCTGCCCCCGGGCCGTCGCCCCTCTCTTCCGGCGGTGAGCACGAGCTCGGCAAAGCCGAGACGCTCCTGCATCTCGGCCAACTGGGCTCGCGTGTCCCGGAGACCCTCTCGGAGAGCATCCACCTCACGTCCCAACTCCAGGGAGCCGGACTAAAGCTCGAGCTCTCGCTTCTCGAGCCGGAAACGGAGGTCGGCCCAAACACTCGACACGACCAAACCTGCGAACGCGAAACCGCCCCTCACGATGCTGACCACCACTTGATCAGGGGTCAAAGCGCGTCTCTTCCGCTACTTGCTGGTAGACCCGAACGGCAGCCCGCCTGGCAGAGGGCTTCGGGCCGACGTGCCACCAGCTACGCGCGTCCCAGTGGCGCCAGTCCGGGAATGCCCAGGCGTTGGCGGTGCCGGTGTGCGATCTCCTGCACGCCCCAGGCCTTGTTGATGCTCTGCCACGTAATCACGTTCGGCTTGACGAAGGGCCGTCGGACGTCGTCCAGCGGCGCTCCCCTCACCTCGATGTCACCCACACCGCCCGGACCCAGACCCGCGCGGTACCCCCAGGTGAACGTGGGCACTTCGTGCACCCCGAAGCCCATCACGTCGGCCGCCACGATGTCGGTGGCCAGCGGGTTCATCCCTGCGATGATGAGGTTCATCGGCACCAAGGTTCCTCCGGAGGGACCGTCCCCCTCCATCGCCATCGACCCGTCCACGACGGTGAGACCGAGCTTGTTCGCGCGGACCATGTCGATCGTCTCGAACGCGATGCCCGGCGACTCAGCCATGGCCGCCTGATCGTGCAGCCAGGCTCGCACCGAGTAGTACACGGTCCCCGGGTAGAGCCCGATCAGGTTCTTCATGCCCAAGGTGACGGTCGCCAGCACGTGCGTCTTCATCATCGGAATCGAACACAAGAGATCGGTGTCCGTCAGCGACCGGTGCAGGGTGAGCGTGTCGAACACGAACCCGTTCGCCAGCGGGACCTCGGCCATTTCCCCCGAGTGCAGGTTGATGAGTGGCACCCCCAACGAGCGCGCGAGCTCGGTGTACCCGAGCGTATCGAACACGTGCCGTTGCATGCGGTCCAGCAGCTCGCGGTTCCGCGTCCGATAGGTGGTGTCTCCCTTGACGTTGAAGTTGTTGGCAGCAGCCGATCCCTCGCCGATCGCCACATCCTTCCCCGACCGCTGCATGAGCTCGGCGAGCGTCCTCACCACGCTTGGCTTGGTCGTGAAATAGGGACCCTCGGCCACCAGGTTGGGCTTGAGCATGACCCGGTCCTTCCCCTTGGCCACGGTCTCGATGCCCCCAAGCAGCTCGATGGCCTCCTCGACAGCACGATCGACCCGGCCGTTCCTGATCCGCACGACACTCACGACGGGCTTGTCTGCCCAGGATCGGCTGCCGTAGCGGATCGGGCCCAACGGCGCAGCTGCGGCTCCGAGGACCCCCCCGGCGCTCGTCTTCACGAAATCCCTGCGGGACGGATGTCGGTGTCTCACGGTCTTCCCTACCAGCCCGAGAGCAATGGTGGAGATGCGCCACGCCAGGGTGGCGAGCAGCAGTCTCCAACGGCCGCTCAATGACCCAACATGAGACCGTACGCCCGTCGTGCCAAGGACAAGAACGGTCGTCTTTCTCTGGACCGGCTCCGCTGGGACGGATGACTCTGGCGTGGAGAACGGTACGGCGACGGGACAACCGGGAAGACGCTGCGGCGGTGCGGCGGGCTAAGCAGCCCACCGCACCGCCGCAGCGGAATTCCGACCGTGGGAACGATCGTGTGCTGTCGGCGGCTAGCGCTGCTCGGCCACCGGCACCATCACGTGCGCGTACGGCGTCCCCTTCCACATCACCCAGGG
>JBDHDN010000401.1:0-4753 GCA_039591485.1 Gemmatimonadota bacterium | reverse complement strand
GATCGCTGGGTCACCGGACTCGCCGCCGGCTACGGCGCGGCTCGGCATCGATGACCGCCCCCACTGACGAATCGTTTCGTCGGGGAGGCGACCGATGATCGAGTTGATGCTGCCCGCCCTCGTGGCTTCGCTGATCTTGGTGGGGATCCACGGGTACCTCGGGATCCACATCATCGCGCGCGGGGTGATCTTCGTCGATCTGGCGCTGGCCCAGGTGGCAGCCCTGGGATGGGCCGCTGCCGGCCTGGGCCTCGGCGCGTTGGTAGGCCGAGCCATCGGTTTGTCGGCGGAGAGCGCGAGTTATCTCGTAGGACTGCTCGCGACGCTGATCGCCGCCGCGTTGCTGTCGATCACTCGCATGGAGGACGAGCGAGTTCCGCAGGAGGCCATCATCGGGACCGTCTACGTGGTCGCCTCCGCCGCGACGATCCTCCTCGCTGCCCAGGCGCCTCGTGGGTCGGAGCACGTCGAGCACCTCCTGACGGGAAGTCTGCTCTGGGTCACCTGGCCAGTGATCGCGAAGACGGCAGCCGTGTACGGCGCCCTCGGCGTGGTGCACTGGTTCCTCCGGCACCGGTTTCTCACGATTTCGCTCGAGCCCGAGCAGGCACGCGCGCGCGGTTGGAAGGTGGCCGGTTGGGACTTCGCGTTCTACGCCCTGTTCGGGGTCGTGGTGACGTCCTCGGTCGCCATCGCGGGCGTCTTGCTGGTGTTCAGCTTCCTCGTCATTCCGGCCGTGATCGCGTTCTTCTTCGCCCGCACGCCCGGACCGGGCCGGTCGTGGTGTGCGCCTTTGCCCTCGCGTTGATCGTCGCCTTCCTTGTGCGGCGGGTGCTGCGTCCGATGGGAGTCACATGACCAGGGCACTCACCGCCATCGGTCTGCTCGCGGGCGTCGCTACGACGGCCCATGCACAGGTCTTTGCGGAAGTGCAGGCCGGAGCCGCGTGGAGCTCGCCGTTGGTCGAGGACTCGATCGTCAACGCCATCACGGTGGCGCCCCAGATCGCGCCTGCCATTGGCATCGTGGTCGGCACACGCCTCAGCGAGCGATACGGGATCGCCGGCCGCGTCCGCTGGGCCAGAAGCAATCTGCAGCGCCGGGAGCTGGGAGAATCGGTCGCGGTGCTGCCGCTCGGCGTCTGGACCGGCAGCATCGTACTCGAGCGGACCATGTGGCGCAGCGTGTCTGCTGAGCTGCAGTTCGGCACCATCAAGTACGATCCCGATGGCAACGCGGACGGCACGGTGTTCCAGGACGATGCCCCCCTCGTCGCAACACTAGGACTCGGCGTGCGAGCCGACCGGCCGGTCGGTGAGCGGCTCGTCGTCGGCGTACACGTGGGCTACGATATCCACCAGTTCAACACGCAGTCGTTGCGCTCGGCCGGTTTCACGTCGGGTCGCGTGGCCCACCGGGTTTCGGTGAGCGTCGCCCTGCGCTGGAGGCAACCGCATGCATCGCCGTAGTGCGCTCCTCGTCCTGCTCGCAGGCGCCGTCCTCATTGCCGCATGTGAGCCGATGACCGCGCCGGTTCGCCCGACACCGTACGACTTCCGACTGGCGAAGTCGGACTCCGTGTTCCACTGGCCCGAATCGGCACTGCCCGTACGGTTCTACGCCGAGCCGATCGGCCGTGTCCCGGAAGACGTGATGGAAGGGCTCCGGCAGTGGCAGCGGCAGTTCCTGTACGGAGAGCTGTCGTGGACGCTCGTCCCCGACTCCGCCGATGCCGATGTGGTGGTCCGCATGGCGAGTCCCGAACCCCCTGACGCCGAGCCGACCGACGACAGGTTCCGGTTCGTCTGTGAGGGACTCACGATCCTGCCCGCGCGCGTCACTGACGAGGAGGGGCGCATGCGCTTCTCGGCCCGCATCGAGGTGTACTTGAACTGGTTCCCCAGATCGGATCCGACCGACGTCGCCAATTGCCTTCGCGTCATCACCGCGCACGAGATCGGCCACACGCTCGGGATCTTCGGGCACTCGGAACGACCGGAGGACCTGATGTACCCTCAACCCTCGGTCCGCCTTCCGTCCAGCCGCGACAGATCGACCGTCCAGACCCTGTACCATCTACCCACGGATATTCTGCCGTGGATCCCTTCCGCCGGCGCGGCTCCCTGAGCGCCAGCAGTCGCGCGCCTGCACGGCCGCCGAGCGCCGTGTTATTTTCCTCGCCCCGCGGGGGTGGTGGGACAACGGGGCTCGACGCCTGATCCCTCGGGCCCGCATCTCGCGGCGGCCCGCCTCCCGTCGGACGCACCCTGTGGCACGAGGCGAGAGAATATGACCGGTTCGACCTCCCAGGAACCAGCCAGCCGGCTTGCAGCAGGACTCTCCCCATCCGGGCAGATCCACCGTAACCTCTCCCCGGAGGCGCTGTATGAGGCCGCCGTCAGGCGACAGGAGGGGCAGATCGTCGCGCGCGGCCCGTTCATCACGATCACGGCTCCGCACACCGGCCGATCCCCCAACGACAAGTTCGTGGTCCGCGAACCAGGGTCGCAGGATGCAATCTGGTGGGGCACCGTCAACCAAGCGATGGAGCCCGAGCACTATCGGCTCTTGCACGAGGGGGTGCTCCGGCACCTCAGTGCCCAGGCCGAGCTCTACGTACGCGACGTGTACGCGGGAGCCGATCCGACCTACCGCACGTCCGTGCGGTTCGTGACGCCCAACGCGTGGCATGCGCTCTTCGTGTACAACATGTTCCTTCGGCCGTCGACCGCCGAGCTGAACACCTTCGCACCAGATTTCACAGTGCTTCACGCCCCCGAGATGAAGGCCGACCCGAATCGCCACGGAACACGTAGCGGCACCTTCATCGTGATCAACTTCGCGGAGCGGACGGTGCTGATCGGCGGCACGCGCTACGCTGGTGAGATGAAGAAGTCGATGTTCACGATTCTCAACTATCTGTACCCGGCAGAGGGCATCCTGCCAATGCACTGCTCCGCCAACGTCGGGGAGGCGGGCGACGTCGCCCTTTTCTTCGGTCTGTCCGGGACGGGGAAGACGACCCTGTCTGCTGAACCGACGCGCTCGCTCATCGGGGACGACGAGCACGGATGGAGTGCCGACGGCGTGTTCAACTTCGAGGGCGGTTGCTATGCGAAGATCATCCGACTGTCCGCCGAGGGGGAGCCGGAGATCCACGCGACGACGCAGATGTTCGGCACCATCCTGGAGAACGTCGTCGTGGACCACGAGACCCGCCAGGTCGATCTCCACGACGATTCTATCACCGAGAACACCCGCGCATCCTACCCGATCCACTACATCCCGAACCACCTGCCCGAGGGACGTGCCGGACACCCGCAGACCATCATATTCCTGACTGCTGACGCCTTCGGCGTGCTGCCCCCCCTCGCCCGGCTGACATCGCAGCAGGCGATGTACCATTTTCTGTCCGGATACACTGCGAAAGTCGCCGGGACCGAGCGCGGGGTAACGGAACCTCGGGCTACGTTCTCCGCGTGCTTCGGCGCACCGTTCCTGCCGCGCCATCCGAGTGTGTACGCAGGAATGCTCGGCGAGCGGATCGCCTCCCATGGCGTGCAGTGCTGGTTGCTCAACACTGGGTGGACGGGGGGGCCGTTCGGCGTGGGACATCGCATCAACCTGCCGTACACGCGCGCCATGGTACGCGCGGTGCTCACCGGTACCGTGGACGCCGTCCCGACCCACGTCCACCCCGTGTTCGGGGTACATGTCCCCGCGCAGGTCCCGGGAGTACCGGACCGCATCCTCGACCCGCGCAGTACTTGGGACGACCAGGACGCATACGACCGCCAAGCCGCGAAGCTGGCATCCATGTTCCGGGAGAACTTCGCCCGCTATGCCGACGCGGTGAATCCGGAGGTACTTGCGGCCGGGCCGGCGGCGTAGCCACGCATATGGCACTCGCCGGGGATTTCGAAGTCGTCCGCGATCCACTGTGGAACAACATCCGGATCGACGCCCGAGCGCTCGGTGTCGTCGACAGCGCCCCGTTCCAGCGATTGCGATACGTGCGTCAGCTCGGCCATGCGTACCTCGTCTATCCGGGCGCCACGCACACGAGATTCGAGCATGCGCTCGGAGCCTACCACCTTGCCCGGCGTTCCCTGGGGCTGCTGCGAGAGCGCGGTGAGCTGGAGGCCATCGAGGAAGAGTCCGTCACGCTGGCGCAACTCGCGGCCCTGCTGCATGACATCGGGCACTACCCGTTCTCGCACGCGCTGGAGGAAGCCGGGCTGCCGTCGCATGAGACGCTGGCGCTGCGGCACTTCGGGCATCCGGAGCTCGCCGGTGCCTTGGAGCGGTACGGCATTCGAGATATCGCAGCGCGTTTGTCGGCGTTGATCACTGGAAAGAGCGATCATCCGCTGCAAGGCCTGATCGCCGGGCCCCTCGACCTCGACAAGCTCGAGTACCTCACGCGGGACGCCCGAATGTGCGGCGTGCCGTACGGAACCGTGGACGTCGACCGGCTGCTGCACTCGCTCACGGTCACGGAGGAGGGCATTGGGATTCACGAAAAGGGCGTGAGCGCCCTCGAATCCGTGCTGTTCGCGAAGTACCAGATGTACCGCAACGTCTACTGGCATCACGCGATTCGAAGTGCGACGGCCATGTTCAAGCGCCTCATCCGGATGGCGCTCGACGCCGGGCATCTCGACACCACCGCGTTGCCCGGCAGTACCGACGAGTCACTCATGGAGAGGGTGCGCGACTTTGCCGTCTCCCCGCTGCCGGCACGGCTGCGGCG
>JBDHDN010000400.1:0-4004 GCA_039591485.1 Gemmatimonadota bacterium | reverse complement strand
GGAACGGGCCTGACGGTCCCGTCAGTCCCCCGCCCGCACTGCGGCCGCGACCGGGAGTGCCCCCGACAGCTTCGGTACCGCGTCGACCCCGCTCACGTGGGGCAACCCCTGCGCAGCGCACGCCGATTCGATCCCGGCCGTGCGGCCCACGATGCGATCGGCCGCTCCGCCCGCGCGCCGGAGCGCCGCGAGCAGCGGGAGCGACACGACGGTCACGGCACCCCCGACCACGTACCCCAGCTCGATCGATTGCGCGCGCGCGAGCCAGCCAAGGCCGGCCTGGAACCCGATACCCCCGCCGTTGCCGAACATCGAGTCGAACGAAACGACCGAAGCCCGCTCATCTGACGGGATGCTCGCGTGCAGCAAGGCCTGCTTGACCGGTCCACCCACCCCCATGGCCGCGCCGAAGCAGACGAACAGCCCGAGCGCAATGGCAAAGGAATCGGTGAGACCGATGCCCACGGCGGCCGCACTCTGGACCCCCGCCGCCCACAGGAGCAGCGTGCTGCGGCGACCACAGAAGCGGGACAGCCACTCCACGATCGCGTTCCCCACGATCATCGAGCCCGCGATGAGCGACGCCGCCGCGCCGGCAACCCAGATCGCGTCCCGCCCGAGCAGCTCGAGGAAGTACGGCTGCCACGCGTAGAAGGCCCAGCTTATGAACCCCCACTGCACCAGCGAGACGAACATGACGAGCCGCACGGGGGCGACCTGCCACCCGAACGCGATCGACCGTTGCAGCACGCTCCGCATCTCCGGGAGCACGCCGCTGAGTCGCAGGGCCTTCGGCGTGAAGCCGATGTCGCGCATGGCGATCCACGCCACGCCGAACGCGGCGACCAGGAAGATGGAACGCACTGCGTAAGGCAGGGCGAGGTCCACGTCCCCCAGAAAACCACCGACGAGCGTGCCCACCAGCATCGCGCCACCCGTGACGATCGATCCGCGCGCGAACACCGAGTCCATGCTCGCCGTCGAGCCGGTGTAGGCGAGCGCGTCCACCAGCCACGCCTCCACCGCTCCCGAGTAGAACGTGAAGCCGAGGCCCATCACGACCGACACCGCCGCGAACGGCAGCAAGCCACCGCCCGCGCGGGCGACCAGGATGTAGCCGATCGTCGTGACGGCCAGCACCACGACGCTCCACAGAAAGCTCGCCCGCCGGCCGACGGTGTCTGCGAGGACACCGGTGGGCACCTCGAACACCACCATCCCCGCCGTGAACGCAGCGTTGGCGAGAAAGACGCCGAAGATGTCCAGCCCGGCGTCGAGCAGGAACAGCGTGTTCACACCCCAGATGAGCGCCGCGGCGAGGGTGAACAGCCCCGAGATGAGATAGTAGGTGACGGTGGGCGGGAGCCGTGTCATCTCACGTGGTCTTCCCGCGGCGGCGCGCCAGCCACCACGCGGCGAGCGCGCCACTCAGGAGGCCGAACAAGTGGCTCTCCCACGAGACGCCCACCTGCACGGGCAACACACCCAGCAGCATGGGCGCCCAGAGGAGGAACGCCGCCACCGACAGCAAGATCGATCCGAAGCGCCGCTCGAACCACCCCGTGAGCAGCAGGTAGCCGAGATAGCCGAAGATCACGCCACTGATGCCGATGTGCACCGCGGGCCGGCCGAACGCCCAGACACCGAGACCGCCGAAGAACGTCGCGCAGAGCGTGACGACCCAGAAGTGCCGCTCCTCGCGCAGGATGACCAGACCGCCCAACAGCACCATCCCCACCGTGTTGGAGATGAGGTGAAACACACCGCCGTGGAGCAAGGGGGCGAGCGGAATCCCGATCAGACCCAGCGCGGTCCGCGGTACGATCCCGAACGCGTTCAAGGAGCCGGCGAACAGCAGGAGGTTCACGGCGCCGACGCCCCAGATGACGGCTACGGACCACCCGATGGTGCGCGCGGTGCGGCGCAGATAGCGCCCGAGTTCTCCCGTCGCGGCCTGGACCTCCGAGACGTGTCGCGCCGGCACCCGTCTCTCCGATCCCGCTCGTGCCATCCGTCTCCCTTTGCGCGTCGTGGTGGCCGCCCGCGCTCGCGGGCGTCGGATCAGGAGATCGTAGAGCCAACGGGTCGATCCTGCAACCGTCCCGCTGCTCCTGCGAATTGCCGGGTGTCCGCCGAGGGGGAGCGACAGTTGCCACCACCCGACCACCGCGTCAGCTTACGGCCCATGCGAAAACACATCCTTGCCAGCCTGCTCCTCGTCGTGCCTGCGGTGGCATCCGCCCAGGCCCCGCGTGTCGTCACCGCCGAGGACTACACCCGCGCCGAGCAGTACCTCGGCAGCAACACGTTCTCGCTCGTCAGCGGCCTTCCCGATCGGCCCACGTGGCTCCCCGACGGCCGCGTCTGGTACCGCGTCTCCACGGCCGAGGGCTCGGAGTTCGTGACGGTCGATCCCGCGCGGCGCAGCCGCGAACCGGCGTTCGACCACACCCGCCTCGCCGCGGCACTCAGTGCGGTGATGGACCGGGACGTCGAGCCGGCCCAGCTGCCGTTTCGCAGCTTCGAGCTGTCGGACGACGGGAACACGCTGACGTTCATCGTCGGGGGCAGCCCGTTCGCCCGACAGATGGGCGCCCGCGGCGGTGGCCAGGAGTGGACCTGCGATCTCGAGACCTATACGTGTGCCCAGGCCGCTATTGCGGAGGAAGCGCCGCGCGAGGATCCGCCACCCAACTCCGTCGTCTCGCCCGATGGGCGGCGAGCCGCGTTCATCCGCGAGCACAACCTCTGGATGCGCGATCTCGACAGCGGAGAAGAGGTACAGCTCACGGCCGACGGCGTCGAGGATTTCGGGTACGCGACGAACAACGCGGGCTGGGTCAAGAGCGACCGGCCGGTGCTGACCTGGTCCCCCGACTCGCGCAAGATCGCGACCTTCCAGCACGACGGCCGCGGTGTCAGCCACATGTACCTGGTTCGCACCCAGGTGGGCGAGCCCGAGCTCGAGGCGTGGCGCTACCCGCTCCCCGGTGACAGCGTGATCTTCCGGGTCCACCGGGTGGTCATCGAGGTCGAGGGAGCGGACGCATCCCGCGTGGTACGGCTCGACATGCCGCCCGATGCGCACCGCTCGATGGTGACCGATCACATCGCCTGTGGCAGCGACATCTGCGATCTGTTGTGGTATCCCGATGCGTCGTCCCTCGCCTTCGTATCCAGCTCCAGGGACCACAAGCACGCGTGGGTGCGGGTCGCGGACGCCGCGACCGGTGCGGTGCGCACGCTGTTCGAGGAGAGATCCGAGACCCAGATCGGTGATGCCAGCGGGACGGAGAACTGGCGTGTGCTGCCCGAGTCGAACGAGCTGATCTGGTGGTCCGAGCGCGACAACTGGATCCATCTGTATCTGTACGATCTCACGAGCGGCCGGCTCAAGAACCGCATCACCGCGGGCCACGGCAACGTCGCGCGGATTCTGCACGTCGACGAGGAGGCCCGGACGGTGACGTTCCTGGGGCAGGGGTTCGAAGCGGGGCGCGATCCGTACTTCCAGCACCTGTACCGCGTCGGTCTGGACGGCCGCGGCCAGACCCTGCTCACCCCCGAGGACGCAAACCACTCCGTCTCGCTCGCGCCGGACGGGCAGGCGTTCATCGACACGTATTCGACGCCCGACACGCCGCCGGTCAGCGTGCTGCGCCATCGGGACGGACAGGAGCTGGTGGTGCTCGAGCGCGCCGACGTCTCGCGGCTGCTCGAGACCGGATGGCATCCGCCCACGCCCGTCACGATGAAGGGCCGGGACGGCGCGACCGACATCTACGGCCTGATGTTCACGCCCACCGACCTCGACTCGACGGCCTCGTATCCCATCATCGACTACATCTATCCCGGCCCGCAGAGCGGGAGCGTCGGGTCGCGCAGCTTTTCGCCGGCACGTGGCGATCACCAGGCCCTGGCGGAGCTGGGCTTCGTGGTGGTGGCCATCGACGGTATGGGGACGCCGGGCCGCTCCACGGCGTTCCACGACACCTACTACGGTG
>JBDHDN010000399.1:0-7911 GCA_039591485.1 Gemmatimonadota bacterium | reverse complement strand
CCCCGTGACGCTCTTGATCGGGAAGTCGAAGCGCGCGCCGCGCAGCTGCCGGGCGCGGGTGTCGACGTAGCCGTGCTCGAGCGTGATCTCGGCCCCCATCCGTTCCAGGCCCTCGAGATGTAGGTTGATCGGACGCTCGCCGATGGCGCAGCCCCGGGGCAGCGACACGCGGGCCCTGCCGTGCCGCGCCAGCATCGGGCCGAGCACCAGCACCGACGCGCGCATGGTCTTGACCAGATCGTAAGGCGCTTCGAACGAGGCAAAGCGCTCGACCCTTACGCGCAGCCCGCCGTCGTCGATCGCGCCGGCCGAGGCGCCCAGTTGCTCGAGCACGCGCAGCATCGTGCGCACGTCGCGCACTTTCGGCACGTTGTACAGCTCCACGGCTTCGCCGGTGAGCAAGGTGGCGGCGAGCGCGGGCAACGCCGCGTTCTTCGCGCCCCCGACGGCCACGCGACCGCTCAGAGGCCGTCCCCCGATGATCCTCAGCTTGTCCATAAGTCCACCCGGGATTGTCGTTCGACCACGTGACGCGGGGCCGGGTCACGATCATACCACCCGCCTCTGCAGCCGACGAAGGCACGCTGCTAGAATCCCTGCACCAACTCCCGCCGGCGGGCGGGCATCGAGAAGGGAATCGCATGCTCGATCTGCACTATGTCCGTGAACACATGGGGGAGGTCGAACGCGCCCTGCGCACACGTGGCGTGGATCGCTCGCTCGACGACTTTCGCCGGCTGGACGAGTCGCGGCGCGGCCTGCTCCTGCAAGTGGAGCAGCTGAAGAAGACGCGCAATACGAGCTCGAAGCAGATCGGGATGGTGATCCAGTCCGGCGGCGACGCCGAACCGCTGAAGCGGGAAGTGCGCAAGATCGGCGAGCAGATATCGAAACTGGACAAGGAGCTGGTAACCGCCGAGCACGAGTTGCGCACGTTGATGGAGGAGTTGCCGAACCTCCCACACGTGTCGGTGCCGGAAGGGAAGACGGAAGCCGACAATGCCGTCGAGCGCACCTGGGGCGAGCCGCCCGCTTTCGATTTCCAGCCCAAGGACCACGCGGACCTCGGCCCGGCGTTGGGCATCCTGGACTTCGAGCGTGCGGCGAAGATGACGGGTGCCCGGTTCGCGCTTTACATGGGAGACGGCGCACGACTCGAGCGAGCGCTGATTCAGTTCATGCTGGAGCTGCAAACCAAGGAGCACGGCTACACCGAGGTCATCCCACCGTTCATGGTCAATGCCGGTGCGATGTTCAGCACGGGCCAGCTACCGAAGTTCGAGGAGGATCTCTTCAAGGTCGACCCCGAGGGCTATTACCTGACCCCCACGGCCCAAGTCCCGGTGACGAACATCCACGCCGACGAGATCCTCGACACGGATCGGCTGCCGATCGCCTACTGTGCCTACACGCCCTGCTTCCGCAGCGAGGCCGGCTCGTACGGCAAGGACGTGCGCGGGCTCATCCGCCAGCATCAGTTCAACAAGGTCGAATTGGTACGCTTCGCAAAGCCCGAAGATTCGTGGGACGAGTTGGAGCTGCTGACCTCCCACGCGGAGGAGGTGCTGCAGCGCCTGGGGCTGCACTATCGCGTCGTCTCGCTGTGCACCGGCGATCTCGGCTTCTCCGCATCGAAAACGTACGATCTGGAGGTTTGGCTGCCGTCGCAAGGCACTTATCGCGAGATCTCCTCGTGCTCGAACTTCACGGACTTCCAGGCCCGGCGGGCGAAGATTCGCTACCGTCCCGAGGGGAAGAAGAAGACGGCGCTCGTTCACACGCTGAACGGATCAGGGCTGGCGGTGGGCCGGACGCTGGTGGCGATCCTGGAGACCTTCCAGCAGGAGGACGGCTCGGTCGTGCTCCCGAAAGCCTTGCGCCCCTACATGGACGGGCAGGAGCGGATCGGCTAGCCGGCGGGCAGGCCGGCCCACCCACCCTGGAATCCGCCGTCCGTGAGAGGACGAAGTCCCCTGGATTGACGACTTTTCGCTCCCTCACTACCATACGCGATCCTGGCACGCGACCGGCCCAGCGGGCCGCATAACATGGAGAGCAAAGGGAAATGGGAGACAAGACTGCTGACCTGGCAGGCCCCGGCATCGGGACCTACGAAGAAGTGGATGCGGGCCTTCCCAACGACTACACGTCGTTGCTCACCCGGAAGGAAACCCAGATGGCCCTCGCGGAGGCGAAGAAGTACATCGAGGATCAGCTCTGCAAGAAGCTGAACCTGTTCCGCATCGAGAGCCCGCTGATCGTCGAGAAGGCGAGCGGGATGAACGACTACCTCGATCGTGACGGCTCGCGCACGCCGATCGACTTCACCTGCGGGCTCGGCCTGGAGCAGCGGATCGAGGCGCAGGTCGTCCAGGCCGCGACGAAGTGGAAGCGTTTCGCGCTGAGCCAGTTCGAGTGCGATCTGCACGAGGGCATCCTCACCGACATGCGCGCCGTGCGGAAGGACTACTTCCTCGACCACGACCACTCCAGCTACGTGGACCAGTGGGACTGGGAGCAGGTGATCTCGGCCGAGGACCGCAACCTGGACACGCTGCACGACGTGGTGCAGAAGCTCTGGAGCGTCTTCGTCGGCGCCGACGAGCTCGTCCGCAAGAGCTTCCCCAAGCTGAACACGGACAAGTACCCGCCGATCCCGAAGGAGCTGAAGTTCCTCCACGCCGAGGAGATCCTGGACATGTTTCCCGATCTGCCGCGCAAGCAGAGGGAGACGGCGATCCTGCAGAAGTACCCGGCGGTCTTCATCATCGGCATCGGCCACACGCTCGAGGACGGCTACCCGCACGAGATGCGCGCTGCCGACTACGACGACTGGACCACGCCGACGATCACCAAGAACGGCAAGCAGATGCACGGCCTCAACGGCGACATTCTCGTATGGAACCCCGTGACGAAGCGCCGCCACGAGCTGAGCTCGATGGGCATCCGCGTGACGAAGGACACGCTGGTCGAGCAGCTGAAGATCACGGGCCAGGAAGACTTCTTGGAGCTGCCCTACCACAAGATGATCCTGGCCGACGAGATCCCGCTGTCCATCGGCGGCGGCATCGGCCAGTCACGCACCTACGGCTACCTGCTGCGCAAGGCCGCCCTCGGCGAGTGCAGCGTGACGGTGTGGCCGCAGCAGCTCCACGACGTCTGCGCCAAGCACAACATCCACCTGCTGCGTTAGTTTCTTCCCGAGGCCCGGGGCCCGACGCCCCGGGCCTCGGCCCCACCCCTTCCCCCTCCACTCTTTCCGGCTTGGTATCCTGTTCCACGGAGGGATGGGTGAGTGGTTGAAACCACCGGTCTTGAAAACCGGAAGCCGCAAGGCTCGCGGGTTCGAATCCCGCTCCCTCCGCCACTGGCTCGCTGACCTTCTCCCCACCTTGGCCCACCGCCCCCCACGCGCTAGAATCCCCCGTCGCGACACGCCCGCCGTGGTGCGGGCGGCACGGGAGAGGTGGCCGAGTGGCTTAAGGCACAGGTTTGCTAAACCTGCGTAGGGGAAACTCTACCGAGGGTTCGAATCCCTCCCTCTCCGCCAACACGATCGGGAGTAGATGGGCCTGCGGGTCCGGTTGCTATAATTCGCGGCTTCGCGCGGTTGCTGGGGTGTCGTCCAATGGTAGGACATGCGGCTCTGGACCGTAGGATCGGGGTTCGAATCCCTGCACCCCAGCCAGACGCCCACCGATGAAGGCCATGCTCCTGCGGCGCCACGCGCCGATGGCCACCCGCCCCTTGGAAGCAGCCGATCTCCCCTCGCCCGAACCCACTCCCGGTGAGCTGCTCGTCCGCGTGAGCATCTGCGCGGTCTGCCGCACCGATCTGCACGTCATCGAGGGCGACCTGCCGGCGGCCAAGCTACCGATCGTCCCCGGCCACCAGTTTGTCGGCACCGTCGAGCAGCTCGGCCACCGACGGCGGATACGCCGAGCAAGCCGTCGTGCCCGAGGCCTACGCCTACGCGATTCCCGACGCGTTCGACGACGAGCACGCGGCTCCCCTGCTCTGCGCGGGCATCATCGGATACCGCGCGCTGACACGCAGTGCCCTGCCGAAGGGCGGACGGCTGGGGCTCTTCGGATTCGGCTCGTCGGCCCACGTCGTGCTGCAAATCGCGCTGCACCGCGGCTCGGAAGTCTTCGTCTCCACACGCGGCGAGAGCCACCGTGACCTGGCGCGACGCATGGGCGCGGCCTGGGTCGGCGAGACCTACGACCGGCCGCCCGTCCCGCTCGACAGTGCGATCGTCTTCGCGCCCGCGGGCCCTGTCGTCCCCGCTGCCCTGCGTGCCGTGGGCCCGGGCGGAACGGTCGCGCTGGCAGGCATCCACATGACGCCGATCCCCGAAATGGACTACGAATCCTGCTTGTTCCACGAGAAGAACGTCTGCAGCGTCGAGGCGAACACGCGGGCCGACGGCGAAGCGTTGCTGGAGGAAGCCGCCGAGGTTCCGATCCGCCCCGCGGTGACGTCGTTTCCCTTGGAACGAGCGAACGACGTGCTCGTCGACTTGAAGCAGGATCGCGTTGACGGCACGAGCTTGCTGACGTGCGGAGCATGATCGCGGTGCCAATCCGCGGTGCTAGGATGTACGACCTACCCCCCGAAAGGAGTCCGAGATGAGCCGTTCGGTCGCTTTGGTCACCGGGGCCGGTGGTGAGATGGGCCGCCTGCTCGTCCCCGCGCTCGTCGAACGCGGCATCGCCGTCGTCGCTCTGGATCTGGCCGCTTTGCAGCCCGAGCTCGAAGCCCAGTGCGTGGCCTCGGCGCGCATGAACATTCTCGACACGGCGGGCGTCCAGCAGTTGATCCGCAGCCACCAGCCGGGTTACGTGTTTCATCTGGCCGCCATGCTGTCGGCACACGCCGAGCGCGACCCCGAGCTGGCCCACCGCGTCAACGTGGAAGCGACTCTCTCGCTATTCACGCTTTGCCGTCAGACCCCCGTGCCCGTGCGCTTCTTGTTTCCCAGCAGCATCGCGGTCTACGGGCTGCCGGATGCGGCGACCAAGACGGAGCAGGACCCGCTCAAGGAATGGATGTGGAACACACCGACTGGGATCTACGGCTGCAACAAGCTGTACTGCGAGCTGGTGGGTACCTATCTTTCGCGCCGTTCGCGGGATGAGATCGGCGACGGCTTCGATTTCCGATCGATCCGCTTCCCCGGGTTGATCAGCGCCGAGACGCTGCCGTCGGGAGGCACGACCGACTTTGCACCCGAGATGATCCACGCCGCGGCGAAGCGCGAGCCCTACGCGTGCTTCGTATCCGAGGAAAGTCGGCTTCCCTTCATGACAATGCCCGACGCGATCCAGGCGCTGGTGACCCTGGCCGAGGCCGACCCGGCTCGGCTTTCGCGTCGCGGATACAACATCAAGGGCTTCAGCAGCTCGGCCGGCGAAATCCTCCAACAAGTCCGGCGGCACTTCCCGGCCGCCGAGGTGACGTTTGCACCCGTCGAGACCAAACAGCGGATCGTGGATTCCTGGCCGGCCGACATCGACGACTCACGCGCGCGGCGGGACTGGGGCCTGACCCACCGGTACGGGCTTGCGGAGGCGTTCGACGACTACTTGGTCCCGGCTTTGCGGCAACGCTACGACGAGGCGAACCGCAGAGGACCCGCGGATCCTCCGCTGCCTTTTCCACAGCGCTCCTGACGCGCCGCACGCGGCCGATCTGCTGTCACAGGGACACTTGCCGCGGATGGCCGACGTGTTTTGCACACGATCCGCAAAGCGTAGCTACAGCTTCCAGTGTTCGAGACTGTGCTCGATGCCGGCGATTTCGTCGGAGGGGATTCCGCCGTGGATGTGCCGCCCCCGCCACGTGAGCAGCAGCAAGGCGCAGTAGAAGATCAGGCCGCCGCCGGCCACGACCCAGGACGGACAGGGGCCCACGGCCATGTGCCGCCAGAACTCGCCCCACGACGTCACGAAGTCAGGATGGATCGACACCTTCACCATCCAGCCGCCCAGCACGATCAAGAAAATCGGCAGGTAGTTGCGCCTCAGCCGCCAACCCATGGCCTCGAGCAGGGTCGTCTTGTACTTCGGCCGGTCCAGGTCCATCGCCACCATCTCGCGCCACGAGTTCATCGGGGATTCGAGCTGCCGCGTGATGACCGGGATCAGGAAATTCTCCTCCAGCATGCGCACGCGGGCGCGGTAGACCTCGAAGTAGCGGTAGCGCCGTGCTTCGATGACGAGGTAGACCAAGATGATCAGGCTGGACAGTAACAAAATGACGTGCGTCTGCTCGCGCGACGCGAAGGTGAACGACAACATCGCCGCCATGGTCAGCGCGGCCCAGTTCGTCGTCGTGTCCAATCGTTGGCGCCAGGTCGTCGAGCGTTGCATCTCGCCCCGATAGAAGTGCACCATGGCGGTGAAGTATTCCTGGCGAGTGAGGGGATAGTCCTCGAAGCGTGGCGCATCGTTGCGCGGCGCGGAGCCGCCCTGCGTGGCATCGTCCATCGGCAGGATTCTACACCCTCGCGGAACAGCCTATGAGGCTGCGGCGTTGATCGCCTGCGACAGCACGCGCCGTACGGTCTCCACTTCGAGTGGCTTGGTCAGGATGCGGTTGGGAAGCCCCCGGAGGAACGCCATCGTCTCTTGCCGCACCAGGTCGCCGGTCGCGAAGACGAAGCGCCGCATCAGCTCCGGTCGGTCGGCCGCGACCCGCTCGTAGAGCTCCTGCCCGCACACGTTCGGCATGCACAGGTCAGTGACGATCAAGTCGAATTCGTTGTCGAGGAGGAGTTTCCAGGCTTCGTCACCGTCCTGGGCCATCGTGACCACCGCGCCGGCGTCGGTCAGCAGCCGCGCGAGCAGCTCGAGCACGACCGGCTCGTCCTCGGCGACCAGGATCTCCCGGCCGGCGAGCATGCTGATCTCCGCGCTCGGCTCCGGGGGGGCCGGAGCCTCGGCCTTTTCCTCCCGTCCCGCGACGATCGGCAGCCAGATACGGAAGCAGGTCCCACGGCCGTCGGCGACGGGCCGCAGCTCGATCGATCCGCCGTGCTCTTGCACGATGCCGTACGAGACGGACAGGCCGAGACCGGTTCCCTGCCCGTAGTCCTTCGTCGTGAAGAACGGATCAAAGATGCGGTCACGGATGTCTTCCGGCACGCCCGGACCGTCGTCCTCGATTTCTAGCCAGACGTTGTCTCCCTCGACGCCGGTGCGGAGCGTGATCTTGCCCGAGCGCCGCACCGAGCGGATCGCCTGCTCGGCGTTGTTCAGCATATTCAGGATCACCTGGTCGATCTGGTGGAAGTCGAAGCTGGTCTTGGGCAGTCCCGGGGACAGCTCGAGCTTCGTTTCGATCTGTGACGATCGGAGGTGGTAGGACTTCAGGTCCAGTACCTTGTCCACGCAGTCGTTCAGGCTCTGGTGTTTCTTCTCGGGCGCGTGCTTCCGGGCGAAGGACAGCAGCTTGAACACGATCTTCTGACAGCGCAAGGCGGAGTCGACGATGCGCTGCAGGTCGCGGATCTGTTCCGGATCGATTGCATGGCTGCGTAGCAGCTCCGCGTAGCCGACGACGCCAGAAAGCGGGTTATTCAACTCGTGGGCCACGCCGGCGACGACCTCTCCCAGGCTGGACAGCCGCTCGGCTTGAGCCAGGCTCTTCTCCACATGGCGCAGCTTGGTGACGTCGCGTCCGATCCAGACCCGGCCGGCAAACTCGCCGTCGGGGTCGGTCAGCCGGGCGTTGACCAGGCTGACCTGGGCTTCGCTCCCGTCCGCGCGCCGTAGCGTCAGCTCGACCGGCGTCGCGTTTTCCGGTGGTGACGCGAGATCCGGCGCACTGAGCAGCTCGTCCAGGGGACTGCCGACCGCCCTCACGAAAGCACGGCCGGTGAGTCGCTCCGCGCCGGGATTGAACTCC
>JBDHDN010000398.1:0-4014 GCA_039591485.1 Gemmatimonadota bacterium | reverse complement strand
GGCGAATAGGTATCCAAGCATGATCATGCTGAAGCCGAGCATCTCGAGCCCGATCGGGAAGTCGGGCGACCAACCAAACCGGTGATCTAACCCCGCAACAATAACCAGCGGAAAGGACAGACTCACCGCCATCAGTGGGGCAAGGACTCGGTCCCATGGCTTCACATCTGCGGTGTCTCTAGACCAGGCGCGTTCTCGTTCCGCCAGCAGCCCTGGGTGCCGCCGCTCTGCCCAGATTCGGCCCACGACTCCAGCTGCGACGATCAGCAGTGCAAAGACCCACGCCTCCCACCAATCGACCTCCCCTCCACAGAGCAGCAGAAGCAGCGGGATGAGCGAATACGCCACGGTCACGCGAAGCCATGTCAAAAGCTTCGGTCTGTCGACCGCGTTCTGATCGTCTGTGTTCAACTCCATGACGGCATCCTCCCATCACACGGATCGCCATCGCCGGTGCACCCCGGAGGTCACCATGGTGGGCCAGCGAGTCGCGGTCCTTGATTGCGCCGCTGATTCGTCTGAGGCCGTGTGACGGGTCCCCGAACACCCCCCCACGTACGATGGCGCGCGCTCAGCGGTTCGTGACCCAATCTTGCCACGCCGTCAAGAACTCCTCCTCGGTCATACTCAGCAGTCCGAGGAACTCGTCCTGCGACGTGGCCTCGAGCCCCGCGATCAGGGTGTCGCGGCCCCAGCGCTGGTCCACGAAGGCCACCATCGAGCCCGCCACCCCGTAGCGATAGGCACCGGACCAGGCGTCGGCCAGGCGATCGGGGCCGGCGCCCGCAGCCAGGGCTTCGGCGTCCCGCCCGGCGTGCGAGGTCTCGAGCTGGCCGGACACGAAGGTGGCCAGCCCCTCGACGAACCAGCCGATGTCCTCCAGGAGCCCCACGTCATCCGACGGGTTGATCTGGCCGTGATACACGTGCACGGCCTCGTGCGTTACGAGGAGCCGTCGGTGCGTCGCATCGGCTGAGTCGTGCTCGCAGGCTTCCGATCCCCATACGGCGGGAGACAACAGGTACAGGTGATGGTCGTCGGCCGCTCCCACCATCCAGCAAGCGGTCTCCGGGATGCCCCAGGCCTCATGCAGCGCAGCCTCGAAGCCGGCGCGATCCGGGTAGACACGTGTGGAGACGGTGTCAGGGAACGGACCCAACACTTCCGAGATTCGGGTCTCGGCCCAGGCGAGATCGGTCCGCAGATCTGCGACGACCTCGTCGGGAATCCCCCCCGCGTGTATGCGGAACGTTTCCGAGGCGTACTGTGCCTGGGCCGAGCCCGATAGGAGGGACACCGCGAGTGCAATGATGCCCGATGCGGTCAGTAATCGCGGCATTGCCTGGATCTGGTGCGGGACGTGTCTGCAGCTCGCTCTCTCGTGGGGTGCGTTGAGCATCCCAAGGGAGGCGAGTGGCAGCGCGTGGAAGCGGCGGATGGCTGAGCCAAGACGCATGGTGGTTCCTCTGGGCGGGACTCGCAACGTACACAGGGCTGCAAGGCCGCTTGGAGGTCATCGAGTCCACCACACTCTAATCTCAACAATCCTGTTGTCTCTCTGCTGCCTCGTCGAGTGAACACGACAGAATCGCTTCCATGCTCAACCAGGTGTTCAATTGGAGCGACAGCGTTGCCGCTTCTTCCGGCAAGATGCCGTGCCTACGCGCGGGGGCACGCGCAATAGCGGCATTATGCCTGTTCTCGTACAGTTGCTGAGCCCAAGAAAGTGCAGCCAGTCGCGGGGGTGCCGGATTCGGAGTCTTGTCTGGAGTTGCGGGTGCGCAGAGGCGCGCAGGCCTCTGCCTTCCTTTGTATTCCTTTGCATCTGTTGGCAGCGAGATCTTCCCAAGGACCTTCCCAACGACCTGAAGCACCGAGCGCCGGGTGACGCTCGGGGCTGTCGTTCATGATGGGCCAGTCGCGAGCCATGGCGAACGCAGAGGGCGAGCAGCGTGCCGGTACCCTATCGCTCGATTAAGTACGGCGGAGCCTGCCACGTGGGTCGCTCTGGCATGTTTGCCAGCTCGACCCCGGTGCGGAATGCGAGGCGGGCGATCCCCTCCATCGTCTCGTAGTTGACGCTCTCCGTCTCGTCGGACGGCGTATGGTAATCGGGATGAAAGCCGGAGAAAAAGAAGATCGACGGTACCTGACGGCTCATGAAATTCATGTGGTCCGAGTAGTACAGCAAGCGGTACTCGGGCCACGGGAACGGCATGGCGCTGACACCGACCGCAGGCGCGAGCGCTGTGACCGTCGATTGGAGCGTTCCGGCATCGAAGTCGTGCACGAACACGGTATCGCCCCGTGCGCGACCAACCATGTCCATGTTGAGGTTCGCCACGGTCTGGGCAAATGGTACGGCCGGGTCGTCGCCGTAGGCACTGGAACCGAAGAGCCCCAGCTCCTCACCTGAAAACCACACGAATGCAATGGATCGTCGTGGCCGCGCGTCCTCGGGGAATGCGGCGAAGCTCCTCGCAATAGCCAGCAATGCGACACTCCCGGACGCATTGTCGTCGGCACCGTTGTAGATCGAGTCCCCTGCTATGGGATGACCGATTCCGACGTGGTCGATGTGAGCACCGTAGACCACGTGTTCGTCCCGCAGGTTGCGATCGGCCCCAGGGAAGATCGCGATGACGTTCCGCGTCGCCACGGATTCACCGTCCGACGTGATTGCCAACTCGAACAGGGAGTTGGGTATGTCGAAGCCCACCGACTCCATCGCGTCCCTGCTGTGGCGCTGGAAGTCTTGAATGGTGCCGCTCTCCAGCAGGCGATTGGCTGTCTCGTACGACACGAAGATCATCGGTGGCACCATGCTGTGGCCGGGCTGATCGGTTTCGAGCAGTGCAATCGGCTGTGCTGCAAACCCCATGAGGAATGCCGTAGCCGGTGGCTGATCGGGCTGCCCGTATCGATCGGTTGCGTAGATCACTGCCTTCGCACCATGCGCGTAGGCTTCGACCGCCTTGTGCAGCGCCTTGTCATATCCAAATGGGATGTTCATGTCCGTATCCCACGGCGCCCCGTCCATGATGATGACGACCTTGTCGGTCACGTCTGTCGCAGCGTAGTCGTCCCACGCGCGCTCCGGCGAGTGAATGCCGAAGCCGACGAAGGCCAGTGGTGCCGAGACGGGGACGTCGGTTGCCGAAACGCCAAACACGAGATGCGTGGCATTGTCCCCGGTCAGCTCGATACGCGTGTCGCCGACTGTGGCTGCAGTGGTGACCACACCAGGCGTGCGTTCATGAATGCGCAGCGACCAATCCTGGAAGTAGCTGCCGTCCCGCCCGCCGGGCTCGAGGCCGATCTCGCGCGCCGCCGCCGCCACGTAGTCCAGTGCCTTGTCGAGCCCTGGGCTCGGCGTGTGTCGTCCGCCCATGGAATCGGCGGCGAGTACGGACAGGTCACGCCGCATGTCGTTGGCTGTGGCTCGCTCCTGAGCGTGTTCGAGTTCCTCCAGCGTCGGTGCCCGGGTTCCTGGAGCACAGCTGATGGCGATGAGCAGGCTCGAAACTGCGAGGACACTGAGACGGCTCATAGAGACCTCCGGGTTGAACCGTGACTGGGGGGGGTGGAATCGCTGACTCTGATCCCAAGTATGGATGCTGCCCGGACAAATACGCGCTTCCTTGGAGCGCGGCGTCAACCGATATCGTCTCGTCAGGCGATTAGGACTCGTCTAAGGTAGGACCTGGGCTGGGGCTCGGCTAGAAAGGGAGGCTGGGGACGGGGAAGTCGGCGTGGAGGAACTCAGACCTTCCCGAGACCTTTCCAACGACCGTTCACTGAGGGTGAACAGAACGTCGTAGGTCCACCGGGACCGAGCACACGGTCACGGCTTCAGTCAGGAGGGAGCGCGGGTTGAAAACGTGACACCTTGTCACTATTATATGACATGGTGTCATCTGAACGTGGAGCCTCCCCGCTGCGGGCCGCGCCGCAACCGGTGCCGAAGCTCGGCAAGTCCGAACAGACCCGAGCGAAGATCCTGAACGCGGCACT
>JBDHDN010000397.1:0-4030 GCA_039591485.1 Gemmatimonadota bacterium | reverse complement strand
TCCAGCCGGTGAGATCGGTGCCGTTGAAGAGCGAGACGGGTTCCTGGGCGGCCAGCCGTGCGGGAAGCGCCATGATCGCGACGAACGCTGCCAGGAGGGTCAAGCTGATCGACTCGACTGATCTGAGCATCGTGGCAGACTCGACGACAGGGAGGGTGAGGATTGGAAGAGCGTGCGCGTTTGCAACGGCAGTATGCGCGGCGGGGGGGCAGCTGTCCAGGGCGGCGGTGCAGTGCAGCCGCCCCACGACCGGTCGGACCCCCAGCGCCCGACTGATCCGGCTGCAGGGTCGGTTGACGTCGCCCTCGGTTGGATGGAGCTTTGATGAGCCGTTGCCTTGGTGTGAGGGGAGGGTCCGTGCGGCTTCTGGTCATGGCTTGGCGAAACCTGTGGCGCTATCGCCGACGCACGTTGGTCACCATCGGGGCCATGACCCTGGCGCTCCTCACCATGGTCCTGTACACCTCCCTGGTCGAGGGCTACCTGCGGGATCTGGAACGCAACATCGTCGACATCGAGTTGGGTGACATCCAGATCTTCGCCCCGGACTACTACGACAACCCATCCATCTACAACCGCATCGCCCGCCCCGCGCACGTGCTCGCGGGGCTCGGCGACCACGATCTCACCGCCGCAGCCCGACTCATAGGCGGAGGCCTCGGCGCAGCGGAAGAATCCTCGGCGGGGGTCATCCTCAAGGGCATCGATGTGGAGCAGGACGCCCTGGTGAGTCGGATCGGCGAGCACGTCGATCGGGGACGGTGGCTGGAGACCGCGGACCCCTACGGTGTCGTCGTCGGGAATCGCCTCGCCTACACGCTCGGTGTGGAGCCCGGCGACGAGTTGGTGCTCCTGGGACAGGCGACCGACGGCAGCATTGCGAACGATCTCTATACCATCCGGGGTGTGCTCCGGCGCATCAGCGATGACGCAGACCGAGGCGGCGTGTTCATGACCGAGGCCGCGTTCCGGAGTTTCTTCAGCCTCCCCGGCGGCGCGCATCAGGTGATCGTGCGCAAGCCGGCCGAACGTGATCTCGCCGCCGCGGTGACGCAGGCGCGGCAGGTCGCGAGCGAGCTCGACGTGCGCAGTTGGCGCGAGCTTCAGCCGATCCTCGCCATGTTCCTCGAATCGACCCGTGGCCTCATTATCATCGTCTTCCTCGTGATCTATGTGGTTGTAGCCATCCTGATCATCAACGCCATGCTGATGAGCGTCTTCGAGCGCATCCGGGAGCTCGGCGTCTTGAAGGCCCTGGGGGTGGGGCCGGGTCACGTTCTCTCCCTGATTCTGATGGAAGGCGGTTTCCAGATGGGCATCGCGATCGTCGTGGCGCTCGTGCTCAGCGTGCCGGGGCTCGCCTACCTCGCGGACCACGGCCTCGACCTGAGCGCGATCGGGGGGATGTCCGTCGCCGGCATCGCGTTCGATCCGGTGTGGCGCGGCGTCGTAACACCGTGGACCATCGTCGCGCCGGTGCTGACTCTCGTGTTCATCGTGTCCGTATCGGCGCTGTATCCGGCCGTCAAGGCGGCTCGCATCAGTCCCGTGGACGCGATGCGCTACCGGTAGGAGAAGACAGCATGCCTGCCGGGGGATCGAGCATGGTGAGGATGGCGTGGCGCAATCTGTGGCGCAACCGACGCCGCACCCTGCTCACGCTGTCCTCCATCGCGTTCGGTGTGTTCCTCGCGGTCCTCTTCACCGCGATGCAGGATCGCAACTGGAGCGACATGATCAACGTGGCAGCGCGCCTGGGTGCGGGGCACGTCACCCTTCAGCATCCGCTGCAACTCGATGCGCCAACGCTTGCCAACACCGTCCCGCATACCGGCAGGCTCAGGGAACAGGCGCTCGCCGAGCCTCATGCGACCCACGCGGTCGAACGCGTGCTCGGGCAGATGATGTTGAGCACGGCGCGGGAGAGCCGCGGGGCCGGCTTCGTTGCGTTCGACCCGGCAGTCGAAGACACCACCACGTTCAGTCTGCTCGACGCGCTCGTCGAAGGCGAACCGTTCGCCACGAGCCGTGATCGCGGGATTATCCTGGGTGCCAGGCTCGCGCACAACCTCCGCGTCGAGTTGGGTGACAAGATCGTGTATACGCTGACGGACAAGAGCGGGGAGATCGTGAGCGGCCTCGCACGGGTGTCCGGACTCGTGCGAACCGGAGCGCCAAGCGTGGACGGCGGGCTCTGTCTCCTCCCGATCGATGTGGTGCGTGAGGTCCTCGGCTACGCGCGTGACGAGGCGACCCAGATCGCGGTCTTTCTCGACGACCAGCGCAGGACGGACCAGGTGACCGCCAGGCTCAACGCCGCGGTCGGACGCGACGTCACGGCGCACCCGTGGCACGACGTTCAGGCGGAGCTCGCCGCCTTCATCGCGCTCAAGGTGGGTGGGGCACGGTTCATGGAGGCGCTCATTGCCGTGCTCGTGGCGGCAGGGATCTTCAACACGCTGTTCGTGAGCGTGATGGAACGGATGCGGGAGTTCGGCATCCTGATGGCGATCGGGTGGAGCCCCGGACGGATCTTCCGCCTCGTGCTCCTGGAGAGCGCATGGCTCGGGGTCCTGGGATTGGTCGGGGCAATACTCCTCACGGTGCTGCCGTATTGGTATCTGGCAACAACCGGCATCGACACCACGGCGATCCTGGGCGAGGCCACGACCGAGATCTCGGGTGTCGCCATGCCGTCGACCTTCCGTGTGGGCATCTTCCCCGCGCACGCGGTCTTCATTGCCGTGGCCGCGGTCGTGGCCACGCTCCTGGCGGGACTGTATCCGGCGTGGAAGGCCGGGCGGGTCGATCCCGTCGAAACCATCAGGCTCGTGTGAGGGGGACTCGTGATCGCTGATGGAAACGGCGCGATCGTTCGACTCCAGGACGTGACCAAGATCTATCGCCAGGGTGCGGTGGACGTGCACGCGCTCCGGGGACTCACGTTCGACCTTGCCAAGGGGGAGTTCGCCGCCATCTGTGGCCCGTCCGGGTCGGGCAAGACCACGGTGCTCAACTTGATCGGAGCACTCGACCGTCCGACGTCGGGATCGGTCACGCTGGAGGGACGCGACCTGTCGCAGCTCAACCGGCGGGAGTTGAGCGGCGTGCGCCGCGATCGGATCGGCTTCGTGTTTCAGGCGTACAACCTGATCCCGGTGCTGACGGCGTACGAGAACGCCGAGACGGTCATGTGGGTCCAGCGGATCGAGGCCGCAAAGCGCCGCCGGCGCGTCATGGAGCTCCTTGCGGCGGTGGGGCTCGAGGGGCTCGAGGGGCGCAAGCCCTCGGAGCTCTCGGGTGGGCAACAGCAACGGGTGGCCATCGCCCGCGCGATCGCGGCGCAGCCCGCGATCGTCCTGGCCGACGAGCCCACGGCCAACGTGGACTCGGAGACGGCGGACACACTGATCGACATCATGGAGCGTCTGAATCGAGATCAGCGTGTCACCTTCCTGTTCTCGACCCACGACCCGCGGGTCATGGAGCGCGCCCATCGACTCATCCGACTGGTGGACGGCAACGTCGCCGCCGACGAGCGGAGGTCCTGAGGCGCTCGTCGTCTGCAGGTGTCTGACCCGCTCCGTCCCGTCCACCCCGCACGCGACCGTTCCTCCGCCGGCGCAGTCGTGCCGACGAGGTCTCCTCGTCGGCACGACTGCCCGTGACACCGGTCGGGGAGGTCGCAGCGGCTGGTGACCCTCCCCACCGACGCGATCACGGTGATCGAGAATAGAAGACTCGAAGGTCCAGATCCGACAGCCGAAGCGTCCCCTCCGATCGCTCGCCGCTGACGCGAGCGATGAAGAGCAGGAGCCGCGCGGTCTCCGATTCCCACTCGAGGCGCATCGACTCCGGATCGAGTCCTCTCCTCCCTGACAGTTCCTGAGCGGTCTCGGCGCGGTCGATCGCATCCTCGAGCGGAAGTGTTGCGGCAACGGCGGCGTCCACTTCCAGCACGAGCGCCACGGCGGCCGAGTCGAACCGCAGAACCATGCCATCGGCGATGTCGGCCGCCTCGCGGGTGAGG
>JBDHDN010000396.1:0-4030 GCA_039591485.1 Gemmatimonadota bacterium | reverse complement strand
CACGATGCGAACGACGAAGCTGCGGAGATTCTCGACGGGCCCCTACTGCTCGCGGAAGGGCGACACGTGGTGGTGCAGGGCGTGTCTGGAGCACGATCCTTCGTAGAACGCACTCCTCCCGACGGCGGTCACGGGACACGATCGCGGCCGGCTCGTAGGTGATCCGGAGACGCGGATTGGCTCCTGAGCCGGACCGCCTCAGTCCGACGCCGCCATTCTTTCGGGCATGTGCACGGCGATCACGCGACCGCGGGCCGTCACGATGCCGTCAGCAGTGACGGCGACATCGAGGAACACCTTCCGTTCCGTCTTCCCCTCGATGGTGTCGCGCAGCTCGAGACGCGGACCCAGGGGAGTCGGCTCCAAATAGTCCACCTGCCAGGACGCGGTGACGAACCGGGGTAGTGAGAGGCCGGCGTCGGTGTTGACGCCAGCCGTGCGTTTGACCGCCGCCGCGCTCCCGGTGCCGTGGCAGTCGACTCATCGCACGTCGCACGTGAGCGGGATCGAGCCCCAGTGACCGGACGCCTGCTCGCCTTCCCGCGTGAGCCACAGGTTGGTCACCCAGAACCCGTCCTCCAGCGCAACGGCCCGCAGACGGCGTCCCTCACTCCACACGAGGATGCCCTCTCCGGTACCACGCGGCGTCGTCACCCGAAGGAGATAGCCCTCCGGCGAGCCGATCACGTGCGCGGTTGCCGTCTGCCGTTCACCTCCCTCCGACAGGTAGGTGCATTCATACGTGCCGCTGTGATCGACGTAAGAGAGGTCCATCGGCCGTGGCGAGAGGAACGGCTCGGCGATACTCCAGGCGGCGGACAACGTCATTGGGGCGCTCGCATTCGACAGCAGCGCGACGACCACATCCTCCTCCGGGAACAAGAGCAACATCGCGCGCCCGCCGATGGAGCTGCCACCGTGGTACACGATGCGCCGCTCGTCGTGGTCGGTGCCCGTGAACCAGCCGATCCCATACCCCGTCGGGTTGCCCTCATTGGTGTACTGAGAGGTCCACAGCAGCGCGACGGTCTCGGGTCTCAAGAAGCCGGGCTCGAGATGCGCCATACCGAACCGCACGAGGTCCTCCGCCGTCGAGAGGAATCCCCCGCCTGCCCACTTGTAGCTGTTGTCCACGTACGGCGCGTGCAGCACCCCGCCTGCGCGGGTGCGCTCGTAGAACCGCGTCCGGTACGGGACGAGGCTGTCGGTGTGATCGGCAACGATGTGATCGAGCCCGAGCGGTTCGAAGACGTTCGCATCCATGAACGTCAAGAAGCTCTGGCCCGACGCTCCCTCGACGGCAGCGCTGAGCAAGTTCCAGGCGTAGCTCGAGTAGGAGAAGCGCGTTCCGGGCTCGAACAGGAGCGTGTCGTCCTGGAAGATCGCGAGCCCCTCCAGCACGGTGTCGTAGCGGCGGGATCCGTACGTCTCATCGCCGAGGTAGTGGCGTACCCCGGACAGGTGCCCCGCAAGCGCCCGGCTCGTGACCGGCCACCGCTTCTCTGGAAACGTCGGCACGTATCGCTGCACCGGAAGATCGAGGTCGAGCTGCCCGCGCTCCACTAAAAGGCCCAGCGCTGCGGCGGTGATGGGTTTCGAAACACTGCCGACGCGGAACCGGGTGAGCCGCGTTGCCGGCACCCCCTGTTCCAGATCGGCGAAGCCGAAGCCCTCGGACCACACCACCCGTCCCTCTACCCCCACCGCAACACCGAGCCCCGGCACGCCGGCCCGCTGCACCAGTTCCTGCATGATGAACCGGCCGCGCTCGACAGCGGAGGCGAACCGATCGTCGACGCCGGCGTGCACGAACGAAGGGCGGGACTGCGCGGCGCTGCCGACCGCCATTCCCAGACCCATGAACACTGCCACCATCAGCCGGGCGAGTCGCATCACTACCTCCCACCGAAGGATCCTCATGATTGCCCGGTGAACAATCTGGCCCCCACACGCGTCCGCGGCTACGGCGGCTGGCATCCGATCGGGCTTGCAACTCGGGTGAGAGGTAATATCTTAGTACTGAGATATATTCGGGTGTGGAGCTGTGAACGTGAGACAGTCGCATCGTGAGGCGCTCAAGCTCTGGATCGTGTTGGCACGGGCGTATAGCGCAGTCGAAAACCGCGCGGCCGCCGACGCGGCGCGACACGGCCTGACGCTCGCGGAGTTCGGAGTGCTGGAGGCGCTGTACCACAAGGGCTCCCTGCTCCTCGGTGACCTGCAACGACGCATCCTCGTGTCGTCCGGCGGTATCACGTACCTGGTGAACCGACTCGCGCGTCGCGGCTTGGTCCGTCGCGAGCGATGTCCCGACGACGGTCGCGCTCGGTACGCGACCCTAACGGCAGAGGGGGTTGCCCTCGTCAAGCGGGCGTTTCCCGAGCACGCCACGGCTATCGCGGAGGCCCTCGGCGGTCTCACGAGGGCGCAACAGCGCGATGCCAGCCGGCTACTGCGTGCACTCGGTCACCACGCGGCCGCACCGCTGGGCGCGAACGAAACCGAACGGGAAAACTCGACGGTCGAGCGGTCCCGACGACAGCAGAGGACGAACGGACGATGAACCACGCCCATGCGATTTCAGGCATTCACCACGTCACCGCCATCGCAACCGATCCGCAGGCGAACGTGGATTTCTATTCGCAGGTGCTCGGCCTCAGGCTCGTGAAGCGGACGGTGAACTTCGACGACCCGGGTGCCTACCATCTGTACTTCGGCGATACGCCTGGACGTCCGGGGACGATCATGACGTTCTTCCCATGGCCCGGTGCCCGGCGCGGCCGGCGCGGCGTCGGCCAGGCCACGGTCACGGGCTTCTCGATCCCCGTCGATGCAATCGGGTACTGGTCCGATCGACTGCGACAGCTCGGTGTCGATCATCAGTCGGCGACGCGCCGCCTCGACGAAGAGGTGCTGACCGTTCTCGATCCCGACGGGCTGATGCTCGAGCTGGTGGCGCGCGGCTCGGAAGACGGGCGCGAGCCGTGGCTCGACGGGCCGATCCCTCCAGCGCACGCGATTCGCGGGTTCTCCGGCGTGACCCTCGAGCAGCGCGCCCTCGCGCCGACGGCGTCGCTTCTGAAGGACGTGCTGGGGTTCTCGATCGTGGCGTCGTCCGGATCGCGTATGCGGTTGGCGGCGCATGACGCCGGGCGCGCGTCCGTCGTCGACGTCGTCGAGCGTGACGATGCACCTGCCGGTCTCGTCGCGGCGGGCACCGTGCATCACGTGGCGTGGCGTGTGCCGGACGACGATGCGCAGGCGTCGTGGAGGCCTCGGCTCGTAGAAGCCGGTGTCGGCGTCACACCCGTGCAAGACCGCTGCTACTTCCGCTCGATCTACTTCCGCGAGCCCGGCGGGGTCCTGTTCGAGATCGCGACGGACGGGCCCGGCTTCGCGGTCGATGAGACTCTGGAGCGTCTGGGCGAGGAGCTGCGGTTGCCACCGTGGCTGGAGCCGCAGCGGGAGCGGATCGTTCGGACCCTACCGCCGCTTTCGCCGAACGTCGCGTCGCGTGCCTGAGATCCTCCGGCCCCACGCTGCGGATCGACGCGTGACGGCCGGTCCGCCGCCGCGGGAGGCGAACGCCGCGCTCATCCTGGTGCACGGCCGCGGTGGCAGCGCGCGAGAGATGCTGCGTCTGGCGCGCGAGATCGCGGACGGCACCGTCGCCTGCGTGGCGCCGCAGGCGAGCGGGCACACCTGGTATCCGTACAGCTTCCTCTCCCCGCTGGACCAGAACGAACCCGGTCTGTCGTCCGGACTCGCGGTACTCGAGGCGCTGGTGCGGGAAACGATCGAGGCTGGTGTGCCTCGAAAGCGGGTCGCCCTCCTAGGCTTCTCGCAGGGCGCCTGCCTCGCGCTCGAGTTCGTCGCACGAAGCGCCGGCCGCTACGGCGGCGTGATCGGGCTCAGTGGTGGTCTCATCGGACCGCCGGGCACTCCGCGAGACTATCCGGGATCGCTGAACGCGACGCCTATCCTGCTGGGGTGTAGTGACGTGGACCCGCACATTCCCCTCGAGCGGGTC
>JBDHDN010000395.1:0-4038 GCA_039591485.1 Gemmatimonadota bacterium | reverse complement strand
GGGCTCGCTCGGTTATCGGCTCGTCGGTGAAAGCGGAGGCCTCGTGAACGTCGCGATTCAGGCTGGGGCCGGCTTCGTGAGCACTGACAGCCTGGTCGATCAACTCACGCGCGCGGACATCCCGATCGCGGGGGGTATCGGGCTGCACCTGCCGATTCCGCTCATCGGTATCGAGCCGTGGATCGCGCCGCGTTACACATTCCGTTGGCTGTCGCAGGGGGGTGAGAGCAGTACCCGCAACCACTTCGGGTTCTCGCTTGGTGCGGACGTCACGACTCCACTCGGCATTGGGGCGCAGATCGCCGCTGACTGGAGCAGTCTGCCGGAGCAGACGACGGGGGGCGGTGACATCATCGACGACCTCAAGCGAAAGCCGTATCTGCTGAGCGCCGGCCTGCATTTCCGCTTCTAGCGAGTCGGAACATGGCATCCTGACCGGGTCCGGTGCAGGGGGCCGCGAGCCACGCCGGACCGATTAGACAACCGTCCCCCGCTCCCGTAAACTTGCCGCCATGCGTCTCTCGTTCCGGCGGCGCCTGTTTGTTGTGATCGTGGGGCTCGGTACGATCCCGCTCGCGGCCGCGTTGCTGGTGCTGGCACTACAGGTACGCTCGTCAGCTTCCCCAACCGGGCCACGCGCGGCACTCGATCAGATCGCCGCCAGTGGGCACGATCTGGTCAGCGCACTCGATTCCGCCGCACTCAGCGACTCCGCGCGCGGCGCACTGCACCGACACACCGAGGTGATTGCCGAACGAACGCGGCTCGCAGGACGGGCGGAGATGATCACGCGGGTCGCGGCCGGCGTGACGGGTCTCCTGATCCTCGTCGGCGCGGTGGGCATCATTGCCGCGTCCCTGGGGCTCGCGCGCCGCTGGGCCCGGGAAGTCTCGGAGCCGATCGAGGAACTGGTCGAGTGGACGCGCCGGATCGCGCGGGGCGACGAGCCGCCTCCGACACGAAACGTGCGAGGACCCCCGGAGTTCGATGACTTGCGCACAGCCCTGCGCGAGACGGCAACAGCGCTCGCGCTCGCGAGGCGCCGCGAGCTCGAGCAGGAGCGCCTCACCGCGTTTCGGGAAACGGCGCGCAAGGTGGCGCACGAGATGCGCGGCCCGCTCAACGCGGCACAACTGGCCTTGGTACGTCTCGGTGCAGGCGAGACCGACACGACCGTCGCGGTCCTGTCCGACGAGATAGCGCGGCTCGCTGCTATCGCACGCGAGTTTGCGGAGTTCGGTCGGCTGCCCGAAGGACCGTCTGCCTTGCTCGACGTGGCTGAGCTCGTTCGGGGAGTGACCGACGCGATCGTGCCTGCCGCCGTGCCCCTCGCGATCGAGGTGGAACCCGGTCTCACGGTCGACGGTCACTATGAACCGCTGCGGCGCGCCATACAGAATCTGGTGCAGAACGCCCTCGAAGCCGCACCGGGGGCGCCACTCGAGGTTCGAGCGGCGGGCACCGACGCGTCGACGGTGCGGTTGTCGATTGCCGACCGCGGCCCCGGGGTGCCCCCGTCCGAACGGGACCGAATCTTCGAGCCGTATGTTACCACGAAGCAGCAGGGGACCGGCCTTGGCCTCGCCCTGGTGCGACAGACGGTGACCGCGCACGCCGGTACCATCGACATCGCCGAGACCCCAGGCGGCGGTGCCACATTCGTTCTGACCTTGCCGAGGTCCCGGTGATTCGAGTGCTGGTCGTTGACGATGATGGCAACCTCCGCCGCATGCTCCGGGCTGTGCTCGAGGCGGAAGGGTACGACGTGGAGGATGCGGAGGGCGGCGAGGCGGGTCTCACAGCCTGCGAGGAAACCGAGCCCGACGTCGTGCTCCTCGATCTCGTGATGCCACCGGGACCGGACGGGCTCGCGGTCTTGGAGCGGATCATGGCCCGCCAGGATGATATCGGCGTGATCATGATGAGCGGCAAGGCGACCCTCGACGACGCGGTGAGGGCCACGAAGCTCGGGGCCTTCCAGTTTCTGGAGAAACCGCTCACCCCCGAGCGCGTGCTTACGACGGTCGCAGCTGCTGCGGCGCTGGCCCGGGAGCGAGCTGAGAATCGCGCACTTCGGGCTGGACAGCCTGATGGGGAGGAGATCGTCGGTGCGACGGCGGTGATGCAGGAACTCCGTGCTCAGATCGCGCGCGTCGCCCCCATACCGTCGCGCGTGCTCATCACGGGCGAGTCGGGCACGGGCAAGGAGCTGGTGGCCCGCGCGATTCACCGTCAGAGCCCGAGAGGCGGCCGCCCCATGGTGAGTCTCAACTGTGCCGCCATTCCGCGCGACCTCCTCGAGAGCGAGATGTTCGGCCACGAGCGCGGCGCCTTTTCCGGAGCGGTCGCCCGCCGGCGGGGCAAGTTCGAGCTCGCCGACGGTAGCACGCTCTTTCTCGACGAGGTCGGTGACCTCCACCTCGATGCACAGTCGAAGCTGTTGCGTGTGCTGGAGACCGGCACGATCGAACGCGTGGGAGGGGAGCGAGAACGAGCCGTCGACGTGCGCGTACTGGCCGCGAGCAACAAGGATCTGGCCGATGAGGTGCGCGGCGGCCGGTTTCGCGAGGATCTCTTCTTCCGGCTCAACGTCTTCCCGATCCGTGTACCCCCACTGCGTGATCGGCTGGATGACCTACCGCTGCTCGTCGAGCACCTGAGCCGCGTCGTTGCGGCGCGTTGTACCCGACGGGTCCGCAGCGTCGGTCCTGATGCCATTGCCAGGCTCAAGGAGCATTCCTGGCCGGGTAACGTCCGGGAGCTGGCGAACGTCATCGAGCGCCTCACGATTGCGGGGGTGGACCGTCGCGTGACCGTGCGGGAGGTCGACGGAGTGCTTGGACTCGCCGGTGTTCCCGTGAAGGAGCCGTTGAGCGGTCAGAGCGACGAGCTGAGCCTCACCGATGCACTGGCTGCCTATGAACGCCAGCTGATCACTCGGGTCCTGCAGGCAAGTGACGGCAACGTCGCCGCCGCCGCCCGCCGTCTCAGGACGGACCGAGCCAACTTGTACCGCCGAATGCGACGACTCGGGATGGGTCCATAGGACACGATATGTGTCGATAGGACACGTTTCCGGGATTGCGCAACCGAGTCGGCAATTGGTGTAACGTGTTTATAGATATCATGTTACAGCTCTGTGGAGTGTAGGCACGGTGCCTGCCGAGGGAGAGCCGTGAAGGGAGGTCCCATGAAGACCACGGCTCTCATTCTCGCAGCCCTGCTGTTCGGTCTGGCCTTCGGGCTGTTGCCTACCGGATCCCCGGTGCTGGAGATCGACCAGGGTATCACGCTGTTTCGCCATGCCATCCGGGTGCAGGTGCGTCTGAGCATCGAAGACCTCTCGCAAGCCGCCGCACCGGATACGCTGGTCGTCCTCTCCGCCGACAGCTCCTTCGGTCCGCAAAGGCGATGAAGCCGCGTCGCTCGCTCCTGCTCGCGCTGCTGTGGTGCACCATCTCCGTGACGGTCGGGGCGCAGGAACCGGTACGAGCACCGCTCGCGCAGCGTGTGCCGGGGCAGGCCGCCGAAGTGGAGCAATGGGCGGTTGCCGTGTTCAACGCTCCGTCCACGACGCGCGTCATCGGGCCGCTCGAGGTCGATGCGGAGACCCGCTACACCGGTGATGTCGCTGTACTCGACGGGCCGGTCGTCGTGCGGGGCGTCATCGAGGGGTCACTGGTGGCGATCAACGCCGACGTCGAGTTGCGCAGCGGAGCCACGATTGGCGGAAACGTCGTCGTACTTGGCGGGAGCCTGGCGGACGAAGAGGGCGCGCGGGTGGACGGTACGATGCGTCAGCAGCGTCCCGCCCTCGAGATACAACTCGACGAGGGTCTCCTCGTGCTGCTCGAGCCGTCCCCCCGCCGCGAGGACCGTCGCCACTACCCCGCACGCTCGCGCGCATCGATCCTGGTAGGCCTCGGTGGCACCTACAACCGGGTGGAGGGTCTGCCGCTGCGCCTCGGTGCGAAGTTCGATTGGCGCCGTGCGGACGTCACCGTGCGGCTTCGGGGTTGGGGCGTGTTCCGGACCGCC
>JBDHDN010000394.1:0-4038 GCA_039591485.1 Gemmatimonadota bacterium | reverse complement strand
CAGCACGATCCTCAGCCCGTCTCTCCGGCAGTGCCGCGCGGTCTCCCAGAGGTGGGCTCGCGCGCCGTTGGTCGAGTACCCCTGCTTGGGCAGGTCGAGCAGCAGGCAGGCCACGTGCGGATCGGATCGCACCGCCCGCGTGACCGCCGGGTCGCCCACCTGCTCAGCGGTGAGTGCTGGCAGCACCGGCACACCCGAGGCGCCGTAGACGGCCCGCCATCGCTCGGGGCTGTCCGATCCGTGCAGCTGTACCAGGTCCAGCCCGACCGATTCCGCAATCGCTGCGATGTCCTCCGTGTGGCCGTCCGTGAATACGCCGACCAATCGGGCATCGGGGACCGCGTCGCGGATCGCGCGGGCTTCCGAGACCGAGATCTGCCGCGGGCTTGCCGCGAAGATGACGCCGAGGAAGTCCGCCCCGGCGAGGTGGCACAGCCGGGCGTCGCCCGGGCGGGTGAGGCCGCAGATCTTGACCAGGGGGCGCCTCACGCGGCCTCCTCGCTCCGGCGTCGGTCAGCGCCGCGCAACTCGCGGAGCAGGAGGGCGGGATCGTCCGACTGGAGCAGCGACGTGCCGACGAGGAACGCCGCCGCGCCGAGGCTCTGCAGCTCCACGACCTCGGCTCGGCCGGCAATGCCGCTCTCGACCACGACGGCGCACCCCTTGGGCACCCGCGGCAGCAATGCGCGGCTCGTATCGAGCGACACGGTGAAATCGTCGAGGTCGCGGTTGTTGATGCCCACCAGGTCGGACCCGGCATCGAGTGCCGCCCCGAGGTCTGCCGCGTCGTGGCACTCGACGAGCACGTCGAGTCCGACGTCTCGTGCCGTCTGCAACAGCTCGCCGAGCCGCCCCGGCTCGAGCAGCCGGACAAGGAGCAGGACGGCGTCGGCGCCGGCTGCGCGCAGGGCCAGCACCTGCCACGGATCGATCACGAAGTCCTTCGCGATCAGGGGGAGCGGCGCAGCCTCCCGCATCGGCGCGATGTCGTCGGGGCCGCTGCCGAAGTTGGCGCGGTCGGTCACGAGCGAGAGGGCTGCGGCGCCCGCACGGTGATACAGCGCCGCCAATTCGGCCGGCGGCTCCTGTCGTGCGAACCGGGGCGTGGACGGTGAGCGGCGCTTCACCTCGGCGATGATCCGATCAGGACCGGGGATCAGCGCGTCGCGGAATCCGCGCGTCGGCGGCAGGTAGCGGCATCGGATGGCGAGATCCGACAGGCTCTCGCGCGCGCGTCCGTCCGCGATCTCCAGGCGCTTCTGCGCGACGACGCGGGGCAGGAAGCCGTTCATGCGCCGACTCCGGTTTCCTGGTCCGCGAGGTCGTGCGATGCCGCGCGCAGGTTCTCGAGCAGGCGGCTCGCGCGGCCGTCGGCTACCGCGTGGCGCGCCACCTCGACACCGTCCTGCACCGTCTCGACTGCGCCGGCCGCCACGAGCGCCCCCGCTGCGTTGAGCAGGACGGCGGCGGCACGCGGGCCGGGCTGCCCGCCAAGCACCTCACGGATGAGCCGCGCGTTGGTGGCCGGATCCGCTCCCGCAAGCCGATCGGCCGTACAGCGCTCGAGCCCGGCGTCCTCCGGCGACACCTCGTAGCGCACGAGCTGGCCGTCGCGCAGCTCGGTCACCGCGGTGGTGCCGGTGAGTGACAGCTCGTCCTCGCCGTCCTGGCCGTGGACCACCAGCGCACGCTCGGCGCCCAGCTCCTTGAGCGCGTCCGCGACGAGGTCGGTCAGCTCCGGGGCGTAGACGCCCAGCAGCTGCCGCCGCACGCCAGCCGGATTCGTGAGCGGACCGAGCAGATTGAACACTGTGCGCACGCCGAGCGCGCGGCGCACCGGCATCGCATGGCGCATGGCGGGGTGGTGGCGTGGGGCGAACAGAAAGGCGATGCCCAGCTCGTCGAGCAGTCGGCCGAGCGGTTCCGGACCGAGGTCGAGGTTCACGCCCAGCGCCTCGAGTACGTCGGCCGAGCCGCACCGCGAGCTGGCCGCGCGGTTGCCGTGCTTGGCGACCGGCACACCCGCCGCTGCCGTCACGAACGCGGCGGCGGTCGAGATGTTGAACGTGCCGCTGCCGTCCCCGCCGGTGCCGCAGGTGTCCACGGCCCGGTCGGCGCAGATCGCCGTCACCGGCACCGCGTGCGTGCGCATCGCGCGTGCGAGTCCGCTCAGCTCCTCCGGCGTCACGCGCTTGAGGCACAGGGCCGCGAGCACGGCGCCGAGCCGGGCCTCACCCAACTCGCCCGTCATCACGTGGTGCATCAGGGCCTCGGCACGCTCGGCGTCGAGGTCCCGTCCCGCCAGCAGATCGGCCAATGCGTCGGTAATCATGTCACGTACGCTCCTGCCGCTCCCGGTTGTTACTTCGTGACCCCGCCGAGCCGGCGAACGGGGTCCACAACACGAACGCCCGTCATCCTGCGGATGCGGGCGTCATCGGATTCCAGTTCGCTGTCAGCTCAGCGTGGTGTCAGACTCCGGAGCACGACCCCCTATCCGCAGGGCAGGCGACGCCGTTCCCACCACCACCACTGATGGGTCCGGATATCGGTCACGCTGCCGCGGTTGAGGGTCATGTGCGCCAAGCTAACGTGCCATGCCCGGCGTGTCCAGGGACTCCGTGATGGAGCTTGCTGGCGCGGCGGCAGCCCATGCCGTATGCTGCGACCTCTCGTGGAGGTGCCACATGGGTGAGCGTACCGTGAGAATGTGGGGGATACTCGGACTCGCACTGGCAGCTGCCGGTTGCTCGTCCGTCGCCGAAGTCACGACCGCCGAGCTCTCCCAGGTGGTCGCACGTGACGGAGTGCCGTTCACCGCGCAGACGATCCCCGCTCCGGTACTCGACCGGCTGGCTGCGAATCGGGTGCTCGTGCTTGGCGAGACGCACCACCTGCGTGAGCACTACGCGTTCACTGCGGCGCTGCTCGAGGCGCTGCACGAGCACGGATTCCGGCAGTTGCTGGTCGAGCAACCGCAGATGGCCGACTGGCTCCTCGACGACTATGTGGGTGGGTCTCCACTCGAGCCGGACTGGACCCCGCCCGCGAACTGGGTGCGGAAGTTCGCGTCGATACGGGAATTCAACGCGACGCTTCCCGAGGCCGAGCGCGTACACGTCCGGGCGATCGACGTGAACGAGGCGTACTACGGCGGGGCGAGCTCGTTTCGTGGGCTGCTGGAGATGGTGGTTACTCACCTACCGACCGCCGGGCCGGTCGCCGCGTTTCTGCAGGCCGACTACGGGACCCGCACGAGCCAGACCGAGGCGATCGAATCGTTGCGCGCCACACTCGAGGCCGATCGGTCCGCCCTGACGACGTCGTGGGGATCGACCTGGTACGACACGGTGGTCGAGATGGTGAAGGTCGAACGGGCGAGCATCGACATCCGGGCATACCGGGAGTCCGATGACGATCGCGCGGCACGGGCTCGGGAGGAGGTCATCAAGCAGCTCGCCGACGTGCGCATCGCCGGGAGTGCAGCGCGGACCGTGATCAACATCGGTGGCAATCACGCACAGAAGTCGCATCTCAAGGGGACGAAGCAGGAGTGGCTCGGTGACTACCTGGTGCACCGCAGCACGGCACCGAGCGGGCCGGTCACGGTCATCGCCTTCGTTGCGGCCCGCGTCGAGCTCGAGCCGGGAAGCAGCGGCACGCCCTACGACGTCCGCGCCACATCACCCGAGAACGAGTTGTTTCGCGTCATGGCCGAAACGTGGCCGGATCGGACGGTGTTCCTGCCGCTCGACGACGCGATCTTCGCGACGCGTGGCGTGCCGGTGAACTTCGAAGAGACGATCTACGTCTGTGCGCTCCAGGAGCAGTACGACGCGGTGCTGCAGTACGGACTCGCCCACCGCGTGCCGATCGACTGAGTCTCCCGACGGTGGTCCGGTATCGGGCTTGCTCAGGGGAGACGACGTCGGTGCGAGGCGCGCCTTCCCTGCAGGCTCTCTGTCGCGGGCCTCAATCGCGTCGAAAGAAGCTCCACGTCTCGACGTCGGGCGCCAGTCGTGCCTGTCCCACGATCTC
>JBDHDN010000393.1:0-4049 GCA_039591485.1 Gemmatimonadota bacterium | reverse complement strand
TGGCGGAGGATCGGAAGCACGACCGCAAGGTGGCCGTCAAGGTGTTGAAGCCGGAGCTCGCGGCCGTGCTCGGCGGCGAGCGGTTCGTGCAGGAGATCAAGACGACCGCGGCGCTCTCGCACCCGCACATCCTGCCGCTGTTCGACTCGGGCACGGCGGACGGGTTCCTCTACTACGTGATGCCCTACGTCCAGGGCGAGACGCTGCGCGACAAGCTGAATCGGGAGACCCAGCTCGGGATCGACGAGGCCGTGGGGATCGCGACCGCGGTCGCCGACGCGCTCGACTACGCGCACCGCAACGGGGTGATCCACCGGGACATCAAGCCGGAGAACATCCTGCTACACGACGGCCGGCCGATGGTGGCGGATTTCGGGATCGCCTTGGCGCTGAGTGCCGCAGCCGGCGGGCGCATGACGGAGACGGGGATGTCGTTGGGGACGCCGCACTACATGAGTCCCGAGCAGGCGACGGCGGACAAGGACCTCTCGGCCCGGAGCGACGTGTACTCGTTGGCGAGCGTGCTGTACGAGATGCTGGCCGGGGAGCCGCCGCACATGGGCAACTCGGCGCAGCAGATCATCATGAAGATCATCGCCGAGACGGCCAAGCCGGTGACGGAGCTGCGAAAAGCGGTGCCGCCGCACGTGGTGGCGGCGGTGGGGAAGGCGCTGGAGAAGTTGCCGGCGGATCGGTTCGCGAGCGCGGCGGATTTCGCGGCCGCCCTCGACAACCCTGCGTTCACCGCAACGGTGGCCGGCACGGCCGCCCATGGTGCGGTCCCGGGGGGCAGGCGTCCTGCGGCGGTCCCCATCCTTGGCGTGGTCGCGCTCCTCGCCATTGTCGTCGCCGCGTGGGGGTGGCTGCGGCCGCAGCCCGAGCCGGTGCGGAACGTGCAGCGGTTCGCGGACCCGTTCGACGCCGGCGTGATCCCCGTGTTCACTGGGAGCGCCGGGTTCGGCCTCTCCAGGGACGGCTCGGTCCTCGCCTATCGGCACGTGGTGAACGACCGCCAGATCCTCGTGGTGCGGCGGTGGGATGCGCTCGGGTCCGAGCCGGTACGCGCGACGGCAGATGCGCTCCTCCCCGCACCGTCACCCGACGGGTCGGAGCTGGCGTTCGTCCAGGACGGGAAGATCCAGGTGCTCGCACTCGCGGGAGGTCCGGTTCGCACCCTCATGGACGGCTTCCGCCCGGTGTGGGGGCCGGACGGCTACATCTACGCCACCGACGACAGCGTCGTCCTGCGGGCACCGGCGGGCGGCGGCACGGTGGATACGCTGGCCCGAGCCACCGGCGGCGAGACCTATGATCTGTACGACGTCCTGCCGGATGGCCGGGAGGCGCTCGTGGTGAGGGAGGACGCATCCGCGCGGGAGATCCAGCTGCTGGATCTGGGCTCGGGCACCGGGCGGCCCCTGCTGCCGGCCGGAGACTATCCGCGCTACGTGCCGTCGGGTCATGTGGTGTTCGTGACGGACGACGGGGACCTGATGGCGGTCCGGTTCGATCCCGGGAAAGGTACGGTGCTCGGAACCCCCGTCCCGGTGATCCAGGGGGTGGGCTACTTCACCGTCGCGGACGACGGCACGTTGTTCTACTCCCGCTCGAGCGGCGGGGACGGGGACGGGGCGCAAGTGGTCTGGCTCACGCCATCCGGAACCGCCGCGCCGGTCGATCCCGCCTGGCTGGTCTCTACCAGCACGACCTTCCTGCGCTTCGATCTCCGCCTCTCACCCGACGGGCAACGGCTGGCGGTGCGCGAGGAATCGAGCTTCGGGCGCGACATCTGGATCAAGCGGCTGGACACGGGCCCACGCGAACGGCTCACCTTCGATCCGGCCGACGACTGGGGACCGGAGTGGCGCCCGCCGGACGGCCGAACGATCTCCTTCATCTCCGACCGCGCCGGGAACGGCGACGTGTGGATGCGCTCGGCGGACGGCACCGGCGATGCGACGCTGCTGCTCGACCGGGAGAATCCTATCTTCGGCGCCGTGTGGAGCCCGGACGGCCAGTGGCTCGTGGCCGAGGTCCTGGAGGCGCAGAGTACCGGGATTGCCGGGGACGTGGACCTGATGGTGTTCCGCCCGGGCCGCGATTCCGTCGCTGCCGACCTCCTCGCGACACCGGCGTCCGAGACCAATCCCGCGATCTCGCCCGACGGGCGATGGCTCGCGTACGCGTCGAACGAGACCGGCACCCGGGACGTGTACGTCCGTCCGTTTCCCGACGTGCAGAGCGGCCGCTGGCAGATCTCCACAGGGGGTGGTCGCGGCCCGCGATGGTCGCCCGACGGCCGCCAGCTGTATTTCACCGGCGAGTCCTCCGACCTGATGGTCGTGGACGTGGGGACCGGTGGCGATGCCCGCTCGTTCCGGTACGCGAATCCCCGGGTCGTGCTGGAGCTCTCCCGCCGCGAATGGGGAATCGGTCGTATCAGCGGCTTCTACTTCGACATCGCGCCGTCCGGCGACCGTTTCATCGCCGCGCGCGAGGCCGGCGAAGAGGGCGAGACCGGACCCAACACGATCCTGGTCAACGGCTTCTTCCGACTGCTCGACGATGTGGTGCGATGATGCGGTCGGTGGAATGCCTGACAGCGACTCCCGCCCCGGTCGAGCGTCGGCTCGTCGCCGGGCCTTGTCGACGGCAGCTCCGCCGACTATCATGATTTCATGAACAAGCGTCATGATCGGTCGAAGCAGCGGCGGTCCCGCGTGGCCGAGCCGGTCCAGGTCTACCTCGATCCGCCGGACCGCGAGCGTCTCGAGCGGTTGGCCGCGCGGCTCGAGGCGACCAAATCGGACGTGCTCCGGCAGGGGCTGGTCGCACTGGAGCTGCAGACCGCGCGGACGGACTCGGGGCGGGGGGACGCACTTGCTCCGCTCCCGACGTTCGCGGGACAGGGACTGCAACCGGGTGTCGACCTCGACGACACCGCGAGTTTGCTCGACCTGATGGATGCGCATCGTGCAGCTGATTGACGTCAACGTGCTGGTGTACGCCTTCCGCGAGGATGCGCCGGGGCACGCGGACTACAAGGGCTGGCTCGAGGATCTGGTGCAGTCCGACGAGGCGTATGCGGTGGCGGATCAGGTACTGAGCGGGTTCCTCAGGGTGGTGACGCATCCCCGGGTCTTCCACCCTCCGACCCCGCTTGCTCCGGCCGTGGCGTTCGCGGACGCATTTCGCGATCGGCGGAATGCGGTGCCGGTGGTGCCGCGCGTTCGCCACTGGGAGATCTTCACCCGACTGTGCCGGGAGACCGATGCGCGGGGGAATCTCGTCCCCGACGCATGGCTGGCCGCCCTGGCCATCGAAGCCGGGTGCGAGTTCGTAACGACGGACCGCGACTTCGCCCGTTTTCCGACACTCCGCTGGCGACATCCGCTGACGGGGTAGGGCGGACCGTTGGAACGACGGGAAGGGGTGCCTCTGCACCCTACACCTTGTACCCGCCCTTGCGCCTTGCACCGTGGACCTTGCACCTGAATGACTGAAATCGCCGAACGCCTGACGGCCGCCCTGGCCGACCGCTACCGCCTCCAGCGGGAGCTGGGCGCGGGCGGGATGGCGACGGTGTATCTCGCCGAGGACCTGAAGCACGACCGCAAGGTGGCGATCAAGGTCCTGAAGCCCGAGCTCGCCGCCGTGCTCGGCGCCGAGCGGTTCGTGCAGGAGATCAAGACCACCGCGGCGCTCTCGCACCCGCACATCCTGCCCCTGTTCGATTCGGGCGAGGCGGACGGGTTCCTCTACTACGTCATGCCCTACATCCAGGGCGAGACGATCCGGGACAAGCTCGACCGCGAGACGCAGTTCGGGATCGACGAGGCGGTGAAGATCGCGACCGAGGTGGCGGACGCGCTGGACTACGCCCACCAGAACGGGGTGATCCATCGGGACATCAAGCCGGAGAACATCCTGCTGCACAACGGCCGGCCGATGGTGATGGACTTTGGGATCGCGCTGGCGGTGAGTGCGGCGGCGGGTGGGCGGATGACCGAGACCGGGCTCTCGCTCGGGACGCCGCACTACATGAGCCC
>JBDHDN010000392.1:0-4070 GCA_039591485.1 Gemmatimonadota bacterium | reverse complement strand
TGTCCAGATGCGTGTGATGGATCAGGTGAAGCTCGAGCGGTCGCACCGGCATGAGGGCGGCGGCGATCCGACCACGGGCGGCACCCAGCCGATACGCGCGCGCCTCGGTCCGCACCGTATCGACGCCGGGGACCGCCAGCTCGAACCGGTTGAATCCGAGAACGACGGTGGTGTCGAGCGACGCGGCTCGGGAGGCGAGCGTGAACCGATCGGGCCTTCCGAGATGCAGGACCTCGACCCGCACCGTCTGCAGTGCCCCGCTGTCCGCGCGCAGCAGTGCCGGGGCATGCCGTACCCGAATCCACGGTGCGATCGGCTCCATGAAGACCATGAACCACGTGCGCTCGCCGGCCGACTCCCCGGCCACGCGCAGCTGCACGGGCGCACCAGGCTCCCAGTATGCACGGGGAAGACGCAGTGACAGGTAGCCCATCGCATCGCCGTACTTGTCGATCTCGGTGACCGTAAGCTCCGCGTCGACTCCGTGCCGACCCGGCCAATGGATCGATCCACGCTCGGCAGAGACCGGACTGGAGAACGCCAGCACCGAATCGCCCTCCACGAACAGGTCGAAGCGGCGCGGGGCCTCGTTGACGTCGATACCGATCATCAGCACGAGGTCGATCGTGTCGGACGTCACGGTATCCGGCACGGGCGCGCTGGTCCACGCGATGTCGTAGGACCGATCCAGGGAGCGGACCAGCAATGACTTGCTCACCGACGGAATGGGCGAGTGGTAGCTGAGCACCTCGCCCCGCAGCGCGTGCCCGTAGCCGGGCACGGTGTGCGTGAGGCCGGCGGGTCGCACATCCTGCGCGATCAGGGAGATCGGTGCCGCCAGGCCCACCACCACCAGGGCAGCTGCCGGCGGCAGCCGGATCAGCCGTTCCGCTCGGAGCAGCGCGTGGGGAGTCATTCGATCACCACCCGCTCCTGTGCCGATACGAACAACGCGTCGTGCAGGGCGGGATGCCGCTGGAAGAGCTCCGTACCCTTCTCCGCCAGCCGCTCCGTAGTGAAGCCAAGGATCACCAGGTCGGCAGTACCGGAGCGGCTCTCGACCAACTGATTGAAGTCCGAGCGCTCGTCGGTGCCGATCACCTGCAGGTTCTTGCGGGTGATCGGCAAGCGCCCGGATGTGATCATCTCGTACAAGCGGTCGCGCTCCTGCGCCACCTGATCCCGCGGAAAGGCGGCGAAGATCCGGATGCTCCCGTCACGCCAGTCCGGATGACCCAGCAGGATGTAGGACAGCAGGATCATGAGGCTGGCGTTGTGGTGGTCATGCCAGGTGAGCCAGACGTGGATCGTCGAGCGGTCCCCGAAGAAGTGGCTGCCGTGTCGCAGCACGAGGCTGCTCACCCGGGCGGCGGCGGCCATCTGACACCCGTCGCGCACCTCTTCGAGGGTTGCGGCGCCATCGTCTGCGGCAAACTCGGCGAGGAGGCAGTTGTTCTCGACCCCGGCCACACCGGGGAACTGCAGTGCCTGTCCCAGTGCCGATCGCATCGAGGGGGAGACCATCGTGTCCACGTACACCGCGCTCCCGCGCGCACCGATGGTCTTGACGAGTCGCGTGTGCACGCGCCGGCTTTCCTTGAACGTATCCTCGTTCAAATGGCCCTTGATGCAGTGCAGGTACGTACCGATGCCGTAGCGATGGCACAGCCAGGCGAGCAGCTGCAACGGTGCCGTGCGCTCGAACGTCCGCGCGTTGACCATGATGATGCTGGGCCGCCATTCATCGCTGCGGGGCCGCGTGGGGCTGGATTGGAGCCGCGTCTGGAAATAGCGCGAGGTCTGCGTCATGACGCCCTTGAAGATCGCGGCCAGGTCGTCCGACCCTCGCCGAGCGCGCAACGCTCGATACAACCCCACCATGACGAGAATTGCGAACAGCGCGAACAGCGGCTCCATCTGGAACATCAGGAACAGGCACATCACCGAGCCGATCAGGCTGACGTACCAGCGCGAGCGGAAGCTCGGGCGGTAACTCGGGCGCGCCGCAAAATGTTCCAGGAAGCTGATGGCGCACAGCGAGCCGTACGTCACCATGAAGAACATGGAGATGATCCGTGCCACGATGTCCACATTGCCGGCCGCAACCATGACGATGGTGATCGCAACGGTGACGATGGTGGCGTTGTAGGGCTCGTTGGCCTCGCCGTGGCCCGCGGCGAGGAATGCGTTGGCACGCCTGCTCGGCGCGAGACCGTCCGCCGCAATGGCCTGCAAGGTCCGCGGCCCCACGAGGATCGACCCGATGGCCGACGAGAGGGTGGCGCACGCGAGTCCCATCGGTACGATGGGGCCCCATACGGCGATGCGCGCCATCGCGAACTGGTCGCCCGCCAGGATCTCGGGCGAGGCCGATGCGGAGAACTTGTACGCGATCAGCACGTACACGACCATCCCGGTCAGCGTGGCCGAGAGGACACCAAGCGGGATCGATCGACTCGGTCGAGCGAGATCGCCGGAGAGCCCGACCCCCGCAGTCATGCCGGTGAATGCCGGAAATACGATGGCGAACACCAGCATGAACCGGTCGGGCCGCTCCACGCGCCGCAGGGGGCTCCAGTCGGTCATGGACAAGCCCTCCGGCACTCCACCAAGGGCGAACATGACCAGCGACAGCGCAAGGACCCCCACGACGATCCACAGCGCTTGCACGCCCAGCGCCGCGCCGCGCCGCAGCACCAGGATGCCGAGCACCGCCGCCGCGGGCAATGACACGTACCGGGGATCGAAGCCGATGCCCAGCACACTCTCGAACCCGCCGGCAAGAGGCCGAAAGGCCTCGGCGAAGGCGATCATGTAGAACGCCACCGAGATGGCCTGCGACAGGTAGAGCGAGATCCCGATGGCACCGCCGATCGTCGTGCCGAAGGAACGGGAGATGATGAAGTACTCGCCGCCGCCTTCCACCCGCCGGTTCGTCGCGATCTCCGCGATCGCGAGCGCAGTCGGGATCGTGACGAGATGACCGAGGATGACGATCAGTACCACACCGAGGAATCCCACGTTGCCCACGGCGTAGCCGAACCGCAGGAACAGGATCGCACCGAGGATGGTGCTGATGCTCGCCAAGAAAACCGGGGCCGTGCCGAAGCCGTGCCCGCCTGCGGTCGGCTGTTGCCTGCCCTGGGAAGTCGTCATGTCACGCTGCCGATCGGAGGAACGCCAGCACCGCCGCCACGGTACCACCCAGCTCGATGACGAGGAAGAACGCCATCAGGCGCGACAGCGTGCCCTCGGCCGCCCACCCCACCAGGCGTCCACCTGCAAACCCGGCGAGAATGAGCGCACAGGCGAGCAGGCCCGGCCGGATCCAGTCGGCGTTGGCGGCACAGACGGCAAGGAAGACCCCGGCAGCCAGCACGAAGCCGCCGTACGTTGCGCGCACGTCGGTGCGACCCGTCGGCGAGGCGACGACGACCTCGATCGCCCGGGCCCAGGACGTCGGGGCGATGAGGAACCCAATACCGATCACCGCGAGCGCGGCGGCGGTGAGCAGCAATACGACCCGAGCGAACGCCATCCTGTGATCTCACCTTCGATAGTGGTACCGCCCGGCGCCGGAGGCGCCGAGCACCCCCCCAACGGACGTAGAGAATGTACTCCCGGGAACCGGCGGCGGAACGTGCCCCGCGACGCTTGACCACGCGGGAGAACCGAGCCGGCCCGCGACCTCCGACTCGGGGCCGCAGGTCTGCCCTTGACTTATTCTACTTATAATTCAAAGTTTGAACTTCAGTTCAAACCCCATCGACGGAGCCCCTCATTCCTCCGAGTCCAGACGCCGTCGCCTCGTCCCCGCACGTCCGCGCCAAGCGTCAACGCCGCCGCGAGGAAATCCTGCATGCAGCCCTGCGGGCGTTCCGCCGGAAGGGATTCCACGGTACCACGCTCGACGACATCGCGGACTACCTCGGCGTGCGGAAGACCGCGCTGTACCACTACTTCCCCGACAAGGAAGCCATCCTGTGGGCGTGTCACCAGGAGTCGCTCGCCGAGCTGGACCGGATCATCAGTGGCGCGCGGCGGCTCGACAGGGCGAGCCAGCAACTCGC
>JBDHDN010000391.1:0-4073 GCA_039591485.1 Gemmatimonadota bacterium | reverse complement strand
GGTGACGGTCAACGTCTGGTACAACGTCGGCAGCCGCAATGAGCGGCCCGGCCGCTCCGGGGTCGCCCACCTCTTCGAGCACATGATGTTCCAGGGGTCGGCCAACGTGGACAAGGGCGAGCACATGCAGCTCGTCGAGCGGGCCGGCGGCAACATGAACGGCAGCACCAACACCGACCGAACCAACTACTTCGAGACCCTGCCGCCCAACCGACTCAACCTGGGCCTGTGGCTCGAGGCCGACCGGATGCGCTCGCTCGCCATCACGGACGACAACTTCGAGAATCAGCGCGAGACGGTGAAGGAAGAACGGCGCCTGCGCGTGGACAACCAGCCCTACGCGCCGGCCTTCACCGAAGGGCTCACCCTACCGTACGACTCGACGACCTGCTTCCCGTATTCACACACGGTGATCGGGTCGATGGACGACCTGAACGCCGCCCGGACGGCGGACGTGCAGGAGTTCTTCGACCTCTACTACGCGCCCAGCAACGCCACCCTCACTGTGGTGGGCGACTTCGATCCGGTGGAAACGAAGGCGCTCATCGAGCAGTACTTCGGCGACGTTCCCGCCGCCGAGGAGCCGTCTCCGGTCGAGTGTGAGGTGGCCTACGGCGATCTCGGCGGGCGCACGGTCATGCCCGATCAGCACGCCAACCTGCCGGCCGTGCTGATCGCGTTCCTGATCCCGGAACACGACCACGCCGACACCCCCGCGCTCACGCTGCTCGGCACGATCCTCGGTCAGGGGGAAAGCTCCCGACTCAACCGCGCGCTGGTGCGTGATGCGCAGTCGGCGCTCCAGGCGCTGGCATTTGTGGACTCGCGTCGTGGGCCCGGCCAGTTCATCGCCGGCGCCATCGCCAACCAGGGCGTCGGCTACGATACGCTCGAGACGCAACTCTGGGCCGAGATCGGCACGGTGGTCGCCGAGGGCGTGACCGAGGCCGAACTGGAGAAAGCGAAGAACAGCTACCGCGCCGACCAGATCTACGGCCGGCAGACCACCATGGGCATGGCCGAGACGCTGCAACACTTCGCGCACTTCCACGATACGATCGAGGACATCAACAGCGAGCTCGGGCGCTACATGGCCGTGACGCTGGACGACGTCAGGCGCGTTGCGGGTGCCTATCTGGTACCGGGCAATGCCCACACAGTGATCGCGCAGCCGGCGGAGGCCGGTGCCGCTGGTGAGGAAGGAGCCGATCGATGAGGCCGACGACACGTACCCCGATGTGTGCAGGCCTCGCGGCCGCCGCCGTCGTGGCCGCGGTGCTAGGCGCCACGGTCCAGCCGCTCTCGGCCCAGTACCCGTCGGATCCGCCTCCGGCGGGTCCGGTGAAGGCGCTACCGTTCCCCGACGTGCAGGAAGCAGAGCTGTCCAACGGTGCCCGCCTGCTCCTGATCGAAGACCACGACCTGCCGGTCGTGAGCCTCAGGCTCAGCATGCGCGCAGGCCAGCGGGACGATCCTCTCGGGCGCGAGGGGCTCGCGGCGATGACCTCCGAACTGCTCACCAAGGGTACCGCGTCCCGCACCGCCGAGGAGATCGCCGAGGCAATCGAGGGCGTGGGCGGCAGTCTCAGCGCTGGTGCAGGGGCGGACTTCTTCCAGGTGTTCAGCACCGTCCTGAGCGACGACGTCGAGTTGGCCTTCGAGCTGATGAGTGACGTGCTGCTCCGCTCGACATATCCGGAGGACGAGCTCGAGCTGGTGCGCACTCAGGCGCTGTCGGTGCTGCAGCTTCAGAAGTCGGATCCCGGTGCGCTCGCCTCGCAGGCCTTCATGCGCGGGCTGTACGGCGATCATCCCTACGGGCGGCGCCAGACGGAGGAGTCGGCCAAGGCGATCACACGCGACGACGTGCAGAACTGGGCTGACACGCACCTGAGACCCCAGGGCGCGCTGCTGACCATCGCGGGGGATCTCACGCTCGAACAGGCGACGAGCTTCGCGAGCCGGTACTTCGGCGAGTGGGGAGGCGCGGCCCCGCGCGTCGAGTACGCGCCGCCGCCGGCCGAAGAGCCGACCGAGATCGTGCTGGTACACCGGCCCGGATCGGCCCAGTCGAACATCATCGTTGGCAACCGGGCTACGCGCCCGATCGGGGATGGCACGTATTACGCTGCCGACGTCGCCAACAAGATCCTGGGCGGCGGCACCGACGCGCGCCTGTTCATGATCCTGCGCGAGGAGCGGGGGTGGACCTACGGCGCCTACTCCGGCCTGCCGACCCGGCTCGACGGCGGGTACTTTCAGGCCACGGCCGAAGTGCGCACGCCGGTCACCGACAGCGCGCTGGTCGAGATGATGCACCAGATCCGCCGCATGCAGACCGAGCCCGTTCCGGACTCCACGATGGCGGCGGCGAAGGGATACCTGGTTGGATCGTATCCCCTGTCGATCGAGACCCCACAGCAGATCGCGAGCCGGGTGGCGAACGCCGTCCTGTTCGGCCGCGGGATCGACTTCGTCCGGACCTACGGGCAGCAGGTAGACGCAGTCGCCGCATCCGAGGTCATGAATGCCGCGAAGCTCGTGTTCAAACCCGATTCAGCGGTGGTGGTCGTGGTGGGCGACGGCCAGGAGGTGTACGATGCCCTCTCGGTGATCGCGCCCGTGCGGATCATCGATGTCGAGGGGGAGCCACTTGCGGTGGAGGACCTCACGCCGAAGGCCGCGGCGCTCGTGCTCGATCCCGCGCAGATCGTGGCGCGGCGCGACTCGTTTCAGATCGTGGCCCAGGGTAATCCGATCGGCACGCAGGTCACCGAGATGGTCCTCGACGGCGGCGCGCTGACCGTGCGGGAGACCACGAACATCGCGATGGCTGGCATGCTGCAGGAGTCGGAGGCCGTGCTGACGATCGATCCGTTGGCGATGCAGTCGGTCGACCAGACGATGACCTTCCGCGGGCAAACCGGCGAGACCCATCTCAGCTTTGCCGATGGCCGCGTCACCGGCACCGCCACGACACCTCAGCCCACCGGGCAGTTCGAGGCGAAGGAGATCGACGCGACGCTGCTCGAAGGTGTGGTGGATCAGAACGTCATGGCGGTCATCGTGCCGGCACTGGCGCTCGCCGAGGGAGCCTCGTTCACCCTGAATACGTTCGACGCATCGGAGGGCACGACCACGCCGCTCACCGTCGCGGTAGCCGGCGTGGAGGAGGTGACCGTTCCGGCCGGCACGTTCAGCGCGTTCCGGGTGGAGATCGCTGGTGGCCAGCAGCCGGTCACGATGTTCGTGTCCCAGGAAACGCCGCGACGCGTGGTGAAGATTGCACCCACCGGCCAGCCGATTGCGATCGAGCTGGTGCAGTAGGACGACGCGAATGCCGACCGAGGGAATGATGAAGTGATGCTTCGCGTCATGACTTCCAGATTCGGTATTCGCGATTCGGCATTCGATATTCAGTGGGGATGTCCCGCCCATGAGTAGGAAGAGCCGCCGCACCCGCGCCAGGAACCTGAATGCACAGCAGGCGCCCCGGGACGAGGCCGGCGCGCATGCGTCGCGCGAGGAGCGTGGAAGGGCGAAGCCCGATCCGACACCTGAGGAGCGCCCGCAGCCGCACCAGCAGCAGACGTTCGGCCAGTGGCTGTGGAGCTGGGTCAAAACGATTGTCATCGCGTTCGCGATCTGGTTCGTGCTTCAGGCGCTGGTCATCAAGTCGTTCCGCATCGATTCGGGCTCGATGGAGCCGACGCTCTTCGAAGGCGACTGGCTGTTCATCAACCGGGTGATCTACGGTGCTCCGGTACCGCTGCTGGGGTTCCGTACGCCTAAAGTGCGCGACCCTGAGCGGGGTGAGCTCATCGTGCTGCGCGGGGTGGAGGAGCCCGTGCTGTCGATCGTGAAGCGGGTGATCGCATTGGGCGGCGATACGGTCGAGTTCCGCAGCGACTCCCTGTTCCGCAACGGCGCGTACGTGCCGGAGCCGTACGTCCAGCACGTGGACCCCACCATGCCGACGGATCCCGTGACGGTCGAGCAGATGCGCGCCTGGCAGCTGCCCTACCTGCTGGACACGGTCGAGAAGGCAACCTATCGGCCGACGCTCCGCACCT
>JBDHDN010000390.1:0-4468 GCA_039591485.1 Gemmatimonadota bacterium | reverse complement strand
CGTTCGTGCGGGAGCTGCTCGAAGCTGATGCCGACCGGCTGCCAGCCGCCGGCTCCGAAAGCTGAGAGCGGCAGGCGTGGAGGGGAAGCGAGCGACGGGAGTCTGATGAACGGTTACAACTTCACCGATCGTGTGCGGAAGGTCCTGCAGATGGCGCGGGAGGAAGCCGCGCGCTTGCACCACGAATACGTGGGCACCGAGCACATCCTGCTGGGGCTGATCCGCGAGGGCGAGGGGGTCGCGGCGGCCGTCTTGACCAATCTCAACGTCGATCTCGATGAGATCCAGCAGCGCATCGAGGAAACGGTCAAGAAGGGCAAGGCACCGGCCCCAGAGGGCCCCGATCTGCCGTACACTTCGAGGGCAAAGAAGGTTCTCGAGCTCGCGATGAGCGAGGCCCGCGAGCTGAATCACTCGTACGTCGGGACCGAGCACCTGCTGTTGGGGCTGCTGCGCGAAGAGAAGGGAATCGCGGCCCAGGTACTGAGCGACAGCGGCGTGAGTCTCGAGCAGGCCCGCGCCGAGACCCTCCGGCTGCTGGGCTCCGACATGCCGGCCAGCGCCAAAGGGGGGGCACCCCAGGCGGGAACCCCGACGCCGCGATCGGGCGAAAAGAAATCCAAGCCGCCGGCGCTGGATCATTTCTGCCGTGATCTCACCCAACTGGCCGGAGAAGGTCAGCTGGATCCCACGATCGGTCGGCAGCAGGAGATCGAGCGGGTCATCGAGGTGCTCTCCCGCCGGAAGAAGAACAACCCCGTGTTGATCGGCGAGGCGGGTGTCGGCAAGACGGCGATTGTCGAGGGACTGGCACAGCTCATCGCGGCCGGAAGTTGCCCCGAGTCGCTCAATGGCTACCGCGTGCTCGCGCTCGACATGGCCGCCGTCATCGCAGGCACGAAGTACCGCGGGCAGTTCGAGGAGCGGCTGAAGGCGGTCATGAACGAAATCGCCCAGAACCGCAATGTCATCCTCTTCATCGACGAGCTGCACACCCTCGTCGGCGCGGGGGCCGCGGAGGGTGCGATCGACGCTTCGAACATGCTCAAGCCCGCGCTCGCGCGCGGAGAGCTGCAGTGCGTGGGCGCCTCGACACTGAACGAGTACCGGAAGTACATCGAGAAGGACGGTGCGCTCGAGCGTCGGTTCCAGACCGTGATCGTAGACCCGCCGTCAGTCGAGGAGACGTTCGACATCCTCAAGGGCCTGCGACAGCGGTATGAGGACCACCACAGGGTGGTGATCCCGGACGCGGCACTCGAGCTCTCGGCACGCCTCTCGGAACGGTACATCACCGACCGGTTCCTGCCTGACAAGGCGATCGACGTGATCGACGAGGCGGCCGCCCGTGCCCGCCTGGCTGCTCAAGTCCCGCCGTCCGACGTGGCAGAGTTGAAGACACGGCTCGAGGGAGTCAATCACGACAAGGAAGAAGCGGTCCGCGACCAGAACTTCGAACGCGCCGCCGCGCTCCGGGATCAGGAGCGCGAGCTCCAGTCCGAGATTCGGCGGCGCCAGGAGGAGTGGGAGAAGGAACGGGAGATTCACCGTCCCACGATCGGAGAAGAAGAGATCTCGTTCATCGTGTCGCGGTGGACGGGGATCCCCGTCACCCGCCTTCAAGAGGCCGAGACACAGCGGCTGCTCCGTATGGAGGAGGAGCTGCACGAATCGGTCGTCGGGCAGAATCCGGCGATCGAGGCGATCGCCCGGGCGATCCGGCGCTCGCGCGCCGGCCTCAAGGACCCCCGACGGCCGATCGGGACCTTCGTATTTTGCGGACCGACCGGCGTCGGCAAGACCGAGCTGGCGCGCGCGCTCGCGCGCTTCCTGTTCGCGGACGATCAAGCGCTGATCCGCGTCGACATGTCGGAGTACATGGAGAAGTTCAGCGTCAGTCGGCTGATCGGTGCCCCGCCAGGGTACGTCGGCTACGAGGATTCCGGCGCCCTGACAAAGGCCGTGCGGCGCAAGCCGTACTCGGTGGTGCTGCTCGACGAAATCGAGAAGGCCCATCCGGACGTCTTCAACATACTCTTGCAGGTGCTCGATGAGGGGCACCTGACCGACAACTACGGACGGAAGATCGACTTCAAGAACACGGTCGTGATCATGACGTCCAATATCGGGGCCAGGGACATCACGAAGACGAAATCCCTCGGGTTCGAGCAGCCGGACGCCGCCGCGTCGTTCGAGCGAATCGAGCAGAAGGTGCGGGATGAAGTGAACAAGGTGTTCAACCCGGAGTTCCTCAACCGGCTCGACGAGGTCATCGTCTTCCACCCGCTCAACCGCGAACATATCGCGCAGATCGTCGGGATCATGTTCAAGCAGGTGCAGGAGCGGATAGCGCCGGAGGGCTACAAGATCCACCGGACCGATGCCGCCACCGCGTTCCTGGTCGAGCACGGGTACGATGAGGCGTTTGGCGCGCGCCCCCTCAGGCGCGCGATCCAGCGCTACGTCGAGGATCCGCTGTCCGACAAGATTCTGCTCGGAGAGTTCGCTCCGGGCGACGACATCGAAGTGGATGTCAGCTCGGACGGGGAAGGACTCGCATTCCGCGCGATGTCGGAGTCGAGCACCTAGCATGCGACGGGCCCTCCTCGCCGCCGTCATCGCCGCGGGGGCGGCAGGCCGGGTCGCCGGGCAGGAACCCGGCTTCGAGCCGATCGTGTTCGACTCGATCGCGGTCGAAGGGCTCAGCCGAGTGCCGCGGAGCACGGTCCTGGCCGCGGCCGGCGTCCCGTTGGGCAGCCCGGTAGGCTTCCGCGACGTCCAGCGGGCGATGAGCGCGTTGTTCGCCCTCAAGCAGTTCGACGACGTCCGGTTCGCACAGGGTCGCGTGAACGACCGTACGGTCCTGCGCATCTTCGTGACCGAACGCCCGCTGCTGGTGAGTTGGTCCGTGCGGGGCGTCGAAGAGGTGTCCGAGCGCAGAGTGCGTGGCAAGGTCACGTTGCTCGCAGGCCGTCCGTACGACCGTGCAGAGGCGGCGCGATCTCGCGCCGCCATCGACTCCGTCTATCTCGACGAGGGGTTTTACCTCACGGAGGTCACTGCACGCGAGGTTCCACAGGAAGACGGCACCATCCACGTCACCTTCGACATCGTCGAGGGTCGTCGGGTGAAGATCAGCCAGGTCATCGTGCAGGGCAACGAGCAGTTCACCGACCACGAAGTCGTGGGCAGGATGTCCACGAAGCCGGAGGGTTTCTGGTGGTGGCGCAGCGGTGAATTCGACGAAGACAAGCTCGAGTTGGACCTGCGCGATCGACTGCCGCGGTTCTACGCGTCCAAGGGGTACGTCGACTTCCAGGTGGTGAGCGACACGCTGATGGTCGCCGAAGGGACCGGCAAGGGCGCGCTCGCGCTGACGGTGCGAGAGGGCGAACAGTACGAGATCGGGGATTTCGAGATCGTCGGCAACCAGTTCTTCTCCACCGCGTCGATCGAGCGGTTCTATCCCTTTGGTGGCGGATCATCCGGCTTCCTCGGGATCGGCGGGTCGTCGGGCGACGGGCCGGAGATCTTCGACCAGGAAGAGTGGGAGGAGGCCACGCAGCAGGTCCGCAACCTGTACAACAACAACGGCTACATCTACGCACAGATCGCGGGGACCATCGACCGGCGCACCACGACCGACGGCCGCAACGTCGTGGACCTCAGATGGCGCATCCGGGAAGGCCAGCCCGCTGTCATCAACCGCATCCTCGTACGCGGCAACACCGTGACGCACGAAGACGTGATCCGGCGAGCGATCGTCATGATCCCCGGCGATGTGATGCGGCAGGACGCGCTCATCCGATCGTACCAGAACATCGCGAACCTCGGCTTCTTCGAGCAGCCGATGCCCCCGCCCGACGTACAACCCGCGAATGATCAGGGCGACGTCGACGTGATCTTCAACGTGAAGGAGCGCCACACGGGCAACATCAACTTCGGCGCTTCATCGGCCTCGATGAGCCGAATCTCTTCGGACGGGCGAAGCGCGTCTCATTCCAGTGGCAGTTCGGCCGCAACATCAACAACTTCAACGTGTCGTACACCGATCCGGCGCTGCGTGGCTCGCTCACCTCGGCGACGATCTCGCTCCACAGCTCCCGGCTACGGTACACGGTGGCCGATCTTGGTCGGATCACCTCCCGGGGCGGCAGCATTCAGATCGGTTTCCCGCTGCGCGGCTCGCGCTACACGCGTCTGTTCGCATCGTACGCGCTCGAGCAAAGCTCCTACGATTCCCCGACACTGACATCGCGTTTCCTGTGCAACAACTGTGTGCTCTCGCAAGTGACGCTGAGTCTCGTGCGCGATACGCGGATCGACATGCCGTTCCCGTCAGGCGGCGCTTTGCACCGCTTCACCGTGTCGCAGGGTGGGGGATTCCTCGGCGGCAGCGGCGACTTCCAGCGAGCGACGTTTGAGGGTCGCTGGTACACCCCGCTGGCGAACATCGGTGGGCGAGACC
>JBDHDN010000389.1:0-4094 GCA_039591485.1 Gemmatimonadota bacterium | reverse complement strand
GGCACGGCGACACCAACCCTGAGCCCGCCCGCGACCGGTGTGGCGACGAGCGAGTCGGCAAGGACGGCACTCCGCGGGATCTTCACCGCGAGCACTCGTCGCCGATCAGGCGGTGGAAGGGTGGGAAGGGGGCGGTGCGGCTCCATCTGGTACCAATAGGCAACCGTTGCGTAGTCAGCCAGTTCCTCGTTGGCGTGACCGTGCTCCAGCGTCAATGCGATGGAGGAGCGGAATGGCACCGGATCGGGCAGGTGCCAGCGGTAGGCGGCGATTCGGCCGCGCTCGTCATCCTTCACGATCAGGCCGTGGAAGGCACCGGCAAACGGGCCCCGATCGAAGTACCAGCCGCCATTGAAGTAGTCCTCGGTTCCCGTGCCTTGGCCGCGGACCTCTCCGTCGATCACGAAGATCTCGTCACCTTCGAGGAACCACAGACGGTCATCGTAGCTCTCCGCGTTGAGCGAGAGTCCCACCAACGCGCCACTCCCCTCGGCCTCGAGCGCAATGTGCGCAATGCCGTCGACCGTCCGCTGCGTACGGTGCCACACTGCATGGAAGGTCCGCACATCACGCGGGAGCTGTGGGTTTCGCTCCAGGCCAATGTTGTAGTAGAAGGCGTCGATCTCCTTGCCGGTGCCGTTGTCGATCACGATGCGGGCGCGCCGGCGGAACGGCATGGGCAGGTAGCAGTAGAACCCACCACTCGACACCCCCATCGGGAGGGACAGGTAGTCGCGCTTGTCGAAGCCGTTGCCGAAGAAGTCGCGGAGCGGAACGGCTACCGACGGCTCGGTCTCTGCATCCCAATACATCCTGAGCGCGATGCGGCGCAGGTAGTGCGGATCGCTGCTGGACACCGTGATCCAGATGCGGCGGACCACTCCTGGGCCCGCCTCGTCGAGCAGCACCGCTGAATCGCCAGCCGCGATCTCAAGGCGATCGCGGTTGCCCCCTGTCGTGTCGTACGACGACACCTGCAGGAACGCACCGGGTTGGCCGCGATAGAGATGGTCGAGGAATCCCGTCCCCCCACCCGGATCACCACCACAGGCGGAGAGTACGATCGCGACCGGCACAACGACTGCCCGGCCTGGATGGCGAGGTCGGAGCAAGAGGCTCACGCGGTCCAACCTATGGCTCGCATCGCTGTCCCGCCATGCCGCTCCCTACTCCCGGATCGGCCGTACGGCACCCATTGCTCCGACCGACCGGCCCTGCACCTTGCGCGCGGCGCGCGGCGCGCCCGCTGCCCCTCTCCTCGTTCCCCCGTTCCCGCACCCCGCTGCGGCGCCACTATATTCCGCCCATGCGCCAGGCCCAGATCCGGAATTTCTGCATCGTGGCACACATCGACCACGGGAAGTCGACCTTGGCTGACCGCCTGATCGAATCCACTGCCACGCTCGAGAAACGCCGGATGCGGGCGCAGGTCCTGGACACGATGGATCTGGAGCGAGAGCGGGGGATCACCATCAAGCTCAATGCCGTGCGGATGCACTACACGGCGGCCGACGGTGAGCGCTACGAATTGAACCTCATCGACACGCCCGGGCACGTCGACTTCACCTACGAAGTGTCTCGCTCCCTCAATGCCTGCGAGGGAGCGATTCTGGTGGTCGATGCGAGCCAGGGAATCGAGGCCCAGACCGTCAGCAACTTGCTGCTCGCCATCGATGCCGGGCTCGAGATCATTCCTGTCCTGAACAAGATCGACCTTCCTGCCGCACAGCCCGACCAATGTGCCCGGGACGTCATCGATCTGATCGGCGGTGGGCAGGACGACGTGCTGCGCATCTCGGCCAAGGAGGGAACGGGGATCGGCGACGTGCTCGAGGCGATCGTTCGCGAAGTCCCTCCACCGTCCGGCGACCCCGACGCACCACTGCGCGCGCTGATCTTCGACTCCTACTACGACCGGTACCGTGGTGCGATCCCGAGCGTGCGGATCGTGGACGGGCGGGTCACCAAGGGGATGGAGATCGCCTTCGGTACGCATCCGGAGGACCGCTACGAGGTCGCGGAGGTCGGCTACCTCCAGCTCGGTCAGCGACCGACGGATGCATTGGAGGCCGGCGAGGTGGGATACGTGGTCGCCAACGTACGCGGGGTGCGAGAGACCCGAGTCGGCGACACGGTACTGGATGCGAACCGGCGGGCCACCACAATGTTGCCGGGCTACCGCGAAGTTCACCCGATGGTGTTTGCGGGGCTCTACCCCACGGACAGTGCCCAGTACGAAGACCTGCGCGACGCCCTCGAGAAGTTGCAGCTGAACGACGCATCGCTCCACTACGAGCCCGAAACCTCGGTGGCTCTGGGCTTCGGCTTCCGATGCGGCTTCCTCGGGCTCCTGCACATGGAGATCGTGCGCGAGCGCCTCGAACGGGAATTCGATCTCGACCTGATCGCAACCGTGCCCAACGTCGAGTACCACGTCTACTACACCGACGGGTCGCAGGACGTGATCGAGAATCCGACCCGCCTGCCCACCGGCTCGCGGGTCGAGCGTGTCGAGGAGCCGTATATCCGTGCGCGCGTCACGGTTCCACCCGACTACATCGGCGCCATCATGCAGTTGTGCCAGGAGCGTCGTGGTGACTATCTCGGCATGCAGTATCTCAATCCGTCACGGGTCGAGCTGGACTGGGAGTTGCCGCTCGCCGAGGTGATCCTCGACTTCTACGACAGACTCAAGACGGTCACACGCGGTTACGCGTCGATGGATTACGGCATGGCCGGCTATCGCGCTGGTGATCTCGTCAAGCTTGACATGCTGATCAATGGCGATCCTATCGACGCGTTCAGCGTCATCATCCATCGCGAGAAGGCGTACGACTGGGGACGCAAGATCGTCGACAAGCTGAAGGAGCTGATCCCGCGGCAGCTGTTCGAGGTGGTGATCCAAGCGGCGATCGGGACGCGGGTGATCTCGCGGGAGACCGTGCGGCCGCTGCGGAAGAACGTCACGGCCAAATGTTACGGCGGCGACATCACCCGCAAGCGCAAGCTGCTCGAGAAACAGAAAGAGGGCAAGAAGCGGATGAAACAGGTCGGGGCGGTCGAGATTCCCCAGGAAGCGTTTCTCGCCGTCCTGCGTGTCGATTAGCGAGAACCAGGAGCGCGAGCATGCGGTACATCGTCGGAGTGGACATCGGAGGCACGAACGTCGTCGTGGGCACCGTTCCGGAGGACGGCAGCACCGTCTACGGGATGCGCAAGGAGCGGACGCTCGTGAGCGAAGGCCCCGACGCCATCGTTGCCCAGATCGCGAAGATGGTCGACCGCTCGCTCGACGACGCACGATCGTCGCTGGGAACGGCGCCCGACGTGGTCGGCATCGGCCTTGGCGCACCCGGACCGATCGACATCGAGAACGGCGTCGTCCGGCTCACACCGAACCTCGGTTGGCGAAACTACCCCCTTCGGGAGCGCGCCAGAGAGACGGTCGGCCTGCCCGCGGTACTCGATAACGACGCCAATTGCGCGATCTTCGGCGAATGGTGGCGTGGCGCCGCGCGGGAAGCCGAGATCGTGATTGGCCTGACCATCGGCACGGGCATCGGCGGCGGCATCGTGCTCGGGGGCCAGATCTTCCACGGCGCGAGCGACATCGCCGGCGAGATCGGACACATGACCATCGACTCGACCGGCCGCCGCTGCAAGTGCGGCAACTACGGCTGCCTCGAGGCCTACGCCTCCGGCACGGCGATCGCCGAACGCGCCGTCGCGGGCATTGAAGCCGGCGCGCTGAGTCGGCTTGGGGCCTACGTCGAAGGAAACCTCTCCGCAGTCACCGCCCAGATCGTGTACGACGCCGCACGCGACGGTGATGAGTACGCACTGGAGGTCATCCGCGACACGGCGCGCTTCCTCGGCGCCGGGGTGGCGAACCTGATCAACATCTTCAACCCCGAGATCGTGGTGATCTGCGGGGGCGTCACCGCCGCCGGAGACCGGCTGTTCCATCCACTGGGGTCCGAGGTTGCCCGGCGAGCCTTCAAGGCGGCGGTCGAGCGATGTGAGATCGTGCCGGGCAAGTTAACCGATACGGCAGGCGTCTTCGGCGCGGTGGCGGCGTTCAAGGTGCAGAGCTG
>JBDHDN010000388.1:0-4095 GCA_039591485.1 Gemmatimonadota bacterium | reverse complement strand
CGGCTCATCCGGTACGGACCGGCGCGCCGTTCACCGGCGGCGATCCGCAGGCCCGGGCGGAGCTCGCCCGCTGGTACGACAACGCACTGCTCCTCCTCTCGGAGGTTGCCCGAGAGCACGGGAATGCTTCGCCCGTCCGCACGTGGCCTCATCATTTCGACATGGCCACCCTGTTGACGCTCGAGCCCGCTGAGGAACCCGAGAGGATGCGGAGCGTGGGTGTCGGCATGACGCCGGGCGATGCGAGTTACGCCGAACCGTACTTCTACGCCGCGCCGTGGCCGGTCCCGACCGTGTCGAAACCGCTGCCGAGTCTCGACGGGGGAGGGACCTGGCACACCGAGGGCTGGGTCGGCCCCGTGCTGTGCTGCTCCCGACTCATCGAGGCGGGCAACGACGCCGAGGCACAGACAGAGCGAGCGCGAGCGTTCCTTGCGTCCGCGATTCGCGCAGCAAGCGGGCTCGCGGGCTGCTGATCACTTCACGTGCGTTTCGAAGGGACTCATGCACAAGACACGCATCGCCTTACTCGAGGATCTGAGCGACCGTAGCCCAGCCCACGCGCTCGTCGGCAACACCGATCTCGTCGTGGTGCGATACGATGATCAGGTGTCAGTGCTGTACGGCCGTTGCCTGCATCGCGGCGCGCTGCTTGCCGACGGCCATATCGTCGGTCACAACCTGATTTGTGGCGTGCATCAGTGGGACTTCCGCTTCGACACCGGCATCAGCGAGTACAATCCCGCGGAGCGATTGCGAAAGTTCACCGCCTGGATCGAGGACGGGTTTGTCGTTGTCGATGCGGACGAGATTACCGAGTGGGAGCGGGACAACCCGCAGTCGTACGACCGGGAGGCCTATCAGGGGGCCTATCAGGACGTGCACGGGACCGCGGAGGAGCCGCACGTCCACGCGATTCGTGAGCTGGCGAGTCACGGGCTCGAGCGCACCGGCGCCCATGGCCCGGTGGCCGCCATGGGGGTGCCACGCCAGGAGCTGCCGTCGTGGGACGATCTCCAATTCGTCACCGCACAGCTCCACCGCTTCCCGCAGCTCGACGATGTGCCGGTTGCCACCGACCTGGTCATCGGCCCGAGAGCCGAGAGGCCGTTGCGGCTCGAGATCCCACTGTTCGTTTCGGACATGAGCTTCGGTGCGCTCTCGGAGGAAGCGAAGGTGGCACTGGCCAGAGGTGCCGAGCTGGCCGGTACGGGGATCGCCTCGGGTGAGGGCGGCATGCTGCCTGAGGAACAGGCCGCCAACAGTCGGTACTTCTACGAGCTGGCGTCCGGTCGGTTCGGCTTCTCGTGGGACAAGCTCGACGCGGTCCAGGCGTTTCACTTCAAGGGCGGGCAGGGAGCCAAGACGGGGACGGGCGGGCACCTGCCGGCCGAGAAGGTCAGGGGCAAGATCGCCGAAGTGCGCGGACTCGCCGAAGGCGAGCCGGCGGTGTCGCCGGCCCGGTTCCCCGACTGGGATTCGCTGGCCGACTTCCGCGATTTCGCCGCCGAGGTTCGCGAGCGGACCGGCGGGATCCCGATCGGGTTCAAGCTCTCGGCGCAGCACATCGAGCGGGACATCGACGCGGCCCTGGACGTCGGTGTGGACTACATCATTCTGGACGGTCGCGGCGGCGGCACGGGGGCCGCCCCACTCATCTTCCGCGATCACATCTCCATACCGACCATGCCGGCCATCGCGCGTGCGCGAGTCCATCTCGATCGCTCTGACGGCTCGCACGTCACGCTGATTGCCACGGGGGGACTTCGTACCGCCGCGGACTTCGCCAAGGCGATGGCCCTCGGTGCCGATGGCGTCGGGCTCAGCAATGCCGCCTTGCAGGCGATCGGGTGTATCGCGATGCGCGCGTGCCATACCAACAACTGCCCGGTCGGCATCGCCACGCAGAGGCCTCACCTGCGCGCCCGGCTCCCGGTGGACGCAGCCGCGCAACGACTCGATCGATTCCTCCGGGCCTCAGTGCATCTGATGCAGACGCTCGCCCGTGCCTGTGGGCACACGCGGCTGGATCAGTTCACGATGGATGACCTGACGACGTGGAAGCGGGAGATCGCGGATCAGACGGGGGTGAGGTTTGGCGGGGTGGTGAGGGAGGGGTAGGAGCGTGCGGATGGCCGATCGTCCCTGGTCGGTCTCCGCGGGGCGTGGTGTTGAACGGGGTGCCGGCGACGCGCGCCCAACACGCGCTCTCGTGTGGGTCTGTGTGAAGCCAGACCGATCTTGCCGGTATCGCCAACGTAGCCGGACGAGCTCGTGATCGCCCGCGGCCGCGTAGGTGACCGGGCCTCCCTCGGCCCGATCCGGGCGTCACTCGCAGCGTCCGACCGCGCAGCGTCCAGGTGCCGTCCATCCGGGCAGGCGCTCATGACTGCTTGACCGTCACTTGACGCCGACCCGGTACGGTGAGCGGGCAAGGGGAGAGGAGGCCCCACGCTGTGTCCGATGGCGAAGTGGTTAGCGGCCGCACCGTGAGCAGTCCAGGCGTCGGCCGCTCGCATGCGGCGCCAACGCGTGCAGTTGGGGTACCCGTGCCCGTGTGACCGCCGTCCCCGTTTCGGTGGGAGGACGCCATGGACCCGAACCGTCGCGTGCTACCGACTCTGTGGCTGCTGCTCCTTCCACTCACCAACACGGCGTGCGGCTTTCTCCTCGTGAACGGCCCGCCGGACGAGTACGCGCAGATGGACTACGTCTCGTGCACTGAGAGCAACGCGGGGCCGATACTCGATTTCGTGTGGGCCGGTCTGAATCTGCTCGGCGCTGCCGCGGCTGCCGCCGATCAGGGCCATGTCGAGGACAGGGAGCAGATCATCGCCGCGGGCATCACATGGGGAGTGGTCTCGTCGGTATCGGGTGTCGTCGGGCTGAACAAGACCAGGAAGTGCCGCACGGCGAAGCAGTACATGGCTATGCAACACCGAGAAGGTGAGCGAGCTGCCCGGAGTGGTCAGGAAGCACCGGTCTTCTCGGTGGTGGTTCGCCCCGAGACGGTCGACACCCTTCGCGCCATTGGAGCGCAAGTCCAACTGGGGGCCGTGGCCTACGATGCCGTTGGCGAAGTCATCGCTGCCGGGCGGTTCAAGTGGTCGTCATCCAACGACGCAATTGCGTCGGTCAGCAACTTTGGCCTCGTCACCGCGCATACCTCGGGTGAGGTCGTGATCGCTGCGAACGCCGACAACGTCGTCGGAACGGTCAGGGTGGTCGTCGTGCTGCAGTGAAGGCCGGGACGCCGACGGCACATCGCGGGGTGAGGCGGACGGATAAGCAGCGATCGACAGCCTGGCAGAGCCAGCACGGTGGGCTGACCAGCCGGTCCGTTCCCGGCACGCTCGGTCGGCCGCGGGGCGATTGGCATGGAGCGCGTGTACGCCGCGCCGGATTCCGGGTGTGCCAAGTCGACACCGCGCTGCTCGACATCCGCTGACGGACCACCGATCACAGATCTCCGAGCGCCGTCTCCCGCTCTTCTTCGTGGTGCTTGGCGCTGGCGCTCTCCACCTGCCGCGGGTGGTGACGGTCTCACTCCGTTCCCACCGTTTCAGAGTCTATCGGCCTCCCACCTTGGGGCGTACGTTTGCAGCCTCACGGTAAACCTTGAACCCCCGACTCCATGAATGCCATGAGCAAGACTCCGCTCCGCACCGCGCTCCTGTTAGTCTGGCTCGCCGTCCCCGCCGCCGACCTCGCGGCGCAGAAGGCCGACGCTCGCCTCGGCGAGACGAGCTACGACGCCCTTCGGTTCCGCAACATCGGCCCCGCCATCAACGGCGGACGCATCGCGGACATCGCCATCCACCCCGACGACGGCAGCGTGTGGTACGTAGCCGTCGGCTCGGGCGGCGTCTGGAAGACCGAGAACGCCGGCACCACCTGGCAGCCGATCTTCGACAGTCAATCCTCATACTCGATCGGCTCGATCGTGCTCGATCCCAGCAACCCGGCGACGGTCTGGGTCGGGACGGGCGAGAACATCGGCGGCCGGCATGTGGGCTTCGGCGACGGCGTGTACAAGAGCACCGACGGCGGCACGACCTGGAACAACATGGGCCTCTCGGCCTCCGAGCACATCTC
>JBDHDN010000387.1:0-4106 GCA_039591485.1 Gemmatimonadota bacterium | reverse complement strand
GGTGAAGCCGAAGTCACGCACGCGGATCGGCGTCGTCGCGAGTCGGATCGTGAGCGGGGTGAGCAGTGGAAAACCTGCGAGCAGCGCGATAGCCAGGACGAATCCCGCCGGTTGCCATGCCCGACCCGCGATCACGTACCACAGGCCGCTTCCGGCCACGATCGCCAGGCCCGAGAGCGCAAGGGGCACAGACGCGGTGTGAAGGCGCTCGTGCAGGACGAATGCGGACAGCAGATGCTTGGGATCACGGCGGGCCATGTCGAGGGCGGGGCCGAGGCTCCCCGCCAGCGCTCCTCCGATGCCGATGGCGCTCGCGAGTGCGAACATGCGCGGAGGGAGCGCGAGTCGTTCGATCTCCGACAGCAGGTAGATGTTGGTCAGCGTTGCGCTCACAACGTCGATGTTGGTCGCGGCCACCCAATACCCCAGCGCGAGTCCAAGTCCGACGCCCACCGTGCCGAGTAGAACGGTCTCGGCCAGCATCAACGCTAGCACCTGACCGCGTGTAGCACCCATCGCCCGTAGCAGGCCGAACTCGGTACGCCGCCGGACGAGCGAGGCCTGAGTGCTGGCGAACACGAGGAACAGGCCCACGAACAGCGAGATCAAGCTCAATGCTGTGAGGTTCAGTCGGAAGGCAGCGAGCAGCCCCTCGGCGCGCTGTTCCCGCTGCTCGGGTGTGAGCACGTCGACAGCCGGTCCGAGCCGGCCCCGCAACACCGCCCGGACATCTTCCGCGTCGGCGTCGGGTTCGAGTCGGACGTCGATCTGATTGATGAGCCCGCTGGCGTCGAAGAAGTGCTGTGCCTGGGCGAGGTCCATCACGACGATCGTCGTCGAGGCCAGCGGGGCCAGGCGCCGGAAATCGACGATGCCGCCGATCCTGAGCGGCGCCGTGTTCGAACCGGCGGACACGACGAGGGTATCCCCGATCCCGAGACTGAGCTCCTCGGCCAACTCGGGCATGATGGCGGTCCAGCCCGGCATGGCCAGGACGTCCGCCACGTCGCCGCTCGCCGAGTCGATCGGTAGGCCGACGGGCTGGAACAGGTCGATGCCGTAGACCTCGAGGAACTGCCCATCCACCTCTCGGACGGCGACGTCCGTTCGGTACATCGGCCACGCGCGCTCCACTCCGGGGGTGCCCGTCACCGCTACGTATAGGGACTCGGGAAACACCGGGGTGCGACCCAGCACCACGAGATCTACCTCGCCGCTCACCGCGCGCATGCTCCCGCGGAACGCTGCGAGAGCACTGCCGTTGATGATCTGGATCGACAGCACGGCTCCGACGCCGAGGGCGACGCCCAGGACCGTGAGGACATACAGGCTGCGACTCCGGCGGACGTGCGCCGGAGTGCTCCGTACCAAGTAGCGGATCATCCGATGTCCAGCTGCCCGCTGTGGATCTCCCAGACCTGGTCGGCCAGAGCGGCGAGCTCCCTGCTGTGCGTCACGTAGATGAGCGTACTCCCCTCCGCGCGGACGAGCTCCAGCATCAGGTCCATGACGGCGCGACCCGTCTCGTCATCCAGATTGCCGGTGGGCTCGTCGGCCAGCACCAGGCGCGGGCGGCGCAAGAGGGCTCGGCAGATGGCGACTCGCTGCATCTCACCGCCGCTCAGGCGGTCCACGGCGTCGTCCGCGCGATCGGCGAGCCCCACCCGCCCGAGCAGCTCGGGAATCCGCGCGGCGTAGCCGGCGCCGGCACCGCCGGCGATCAGGTCCGGAACGGCGACGTTCTCGCGCACCGTGAGATGTGAGAGCAGGTGAAAGAACTGGAACACGAAGCCGACGTAGTCGCGGCGCCTCAGCGTCCGCTCGCGGTCGGGCAGCGTTCCGATATCGCGACCCTCCCACAGCACGCTGCCGCTCGACGGGGAATCGATGCCCGCCGCGAGATTGAGCAGGGTGGATTTGCCGCTTCCACTCCGACCCACGACCGCGATGATCGCCCCGGACGCGACCTCGAACGAGACTTCCCGGAGAGCGAACCGCGTGCCCGTAGCGAAGCTGTCGTAGGTCTTGCTGACCGTTCGGAAGGCGACGGCCTGGTCGGGTATCGTTGCCATCAGAATTCGATGTTCACGCCGATCGAAGGCAGAACGCCGAGCGACTCGTTCGGCTCGGCGGCGCCGATCCTGGGGTTCCACTGATACTGCGAGACGTTCGTACGGCCGTAGACGTTCTGCACGTCGATGTAGACGTCCAGCTGCCAGCCACGAAAGCTCCAGCGTCGGTCGATCCGGAGGTCCAGCGCGTGAAACGTTGGCAATCGAGGGCCGGCGTTGTACCGCGTGAAGTCGAGCCTGCCGGCATCCGGTCCCGATTCGACGTATGGTGTCGTCGGCAGGCCCGTGGCAATGCGGAACTTGCCACTCAGCTCCCAGGCAGAGTTGATCCGCCATCCGGCCAAGAGATTGCTAATGACACGGCCATCGTAGGCCCCCGGTCGTGTGACTCCATCGAACGACCGGAACTCCGCGCGGGCGACGGCGACACTGATTAGGCCGTAGACCGGGATGCTGCTGAGCCGCTTCTGCAGGAACACCTCGGCGCCGTATGTGAGCCCCTCTCCGGCGCTGCCGAGCGGCTCGAGTCCGAAGGGAATGTCGTTCGTGGCGTCTTCGAATCCGGACGGTGCCAGCACCGCCTGCGGACGGAACGCTCGCGCCGGATAGTCGCCATAGCGCTTGACGTACCCTTCGAGCTGAAGCTTGAGATCGGAGCGCAACTCCCGCTCGATCCCCGCAACGACCTGGTCGGCACGGATCGGTATGAGGGACTCCTGGTTGCCCAGATCCCCGACGAGCCAGATGTACGACGGTGCCTGGTAGGTCCGCGCGTAGCTGAGCGTGAGCGCAGTGCGCCGATCGGTCGCGAGCCGCACGCCAAGTCTGGGTGCGATCCGAAACGCCTCGAGGAAGCCGTAGTAGTTGCCGCGGAGCCCGCCTGTGATGCGCAGCGACGGTGTCAGGTAGTAGCGCGCCTCGGCGTAGGCAGCGGTGCGAAGCGCGGTGAAGGACGTGTCGACCGTCAGGGGCTGCTGCACGCCGTCCTGATCGACGCGGAGGGCTCCGTCCAGGGACATGTCGTACCTCAGCTTGCTCGCGTATCGGGTCACGCTGCCCACGTTCACTTCCAGCCGACGGGTCGGCTCGAGGAGGAGGTCGACCCGCAGGCTGTTCTCTCCCTCGGTCGAGAAGCTGCGAAATACGTCATTGGGGGGCACGAGCGAGTCGCGCTGTGCCGACGAGAACCTCACGTAGGTGCGGCCGAGCGTCACCGTGAGGAGGCTCGGGCCAAGGAAGCGCTTCCAGGTCAATCCGGCGACGTACTGGTTCTGCTCGGGAGAAAGGATGCGGCTGTTGTCGTAGCGGTCGTCCGCCGTTTCGTTGTTGAAGCTCACCGTGTTGATGGCGCCGATTCCCAGGAACGACAGTGTATTGGCATCGTCGATGCGGTGCGTCGTCTTGAGCTGGAAGTCCCAATAGGCCGGCACGAAGCTGAAGCCGGCTGCCTGGAACAGCAGGTCGAGGTAGCTCCGCCGCGCGCTGAACAGGAACGAGCCGTCCGAGCCCAGCGGCCCCTCCATGATCGCCCCGAATCCCGTGGCCGAAAGGTTGACCTCCCCGGCGAGCGCATCACGTGTCCCCTCCCGCAGCGTGATGTTGGTGAACGAGGCCGTGCGATCACCCCACTTCGCGCTGAGTCCACCCGCCGAGAAGGTGGCATTTTGCACGAAGTCGATGTTGATCAGCGACAAGGGGCCACCGGTCGATCCCTGCGAACCGAAGTGGTTGATGTTCGGCACCTCGATGCCGTCAACCACGAAGAGGTTCTCGTACGGTGCGCCCCCGCGCACGATCAGGTCGTTGCGGCCAGCCGCGGTGACGGCGACGCCGGGGAGGAGCGCGACCGCGCGCACGACGTCCTCCTGGACACCAGGCGCACGCCGCACGTCTTCGGCACCGAGATCCTGCGTGCTTGCGATCGCCTGAGTCGGCGGGACGAAGTACGACGGTTGCACCTCGACGGCTTCGAGCACGACAGGCTGGGGCGTCAGTGGGACTGTGATCTCCAGCGGCTTTCCGCTGCCGACGACG
>JBDHDN010000386.1:0-4109 GCA_039591485.1 Gemmatimonadota bacterium | reverse complement strand
CGCGCGATTCCTGCCACTCATCTGGCGCGTCCGCGTCATCATCCCAACTGGCAGGAGTCATCGGTGGCTGCTCGTCACATCCACATTCTGGGAGTCTCAGCGTTCTACCACGATAGCGCGGCCTGCGTGCTGCGAGACGGAGAGATCGTTGGGGCCGCCGAGGAGGAGCGCTTCACGCGCAAGAAGGGCGACGCGGCATTCCCGGAGCACGCCATCGACTACTGCCTCAGCGAGGCGGGGATCACGGCGCAGGACCTGCAGTTCGTCGGCTTCTACGACAAGCCGCTCTTGAAGTTCGAGCGCATCCTGGAGACGTACCTCGGCGTGGCGCCGCGCGGCTTTCCGTCGTTCGTGAAGGCCGCTCCGCTCTGGGTTAAAGAAAAGCTCCACATGGAGAAGGAAATCCGCCGTGGGCTCGGCTTCGAGGGGCGTATCCTCTACGCGGAGCACCACGAATCGCACGCGGCGAGCGCGTTCTTTCCGTCGCCGTTCGGCGAGGCAGCGATCCTCACGATGGATGGGGTGGGGGAGTGGGCGACGGCGTCGTTTGGTGTCGGGCGGGACAACGAGATCGACCTGCACCGCGAGCTGCGGTGGCCCGATTCGCTGGGGCTCTTGTACTCCGCGTTCACGTACTACACCGGATTCAAGGTCAACTCCGGTGAGTACAAGGTCATGGGGCTCGCGCCGTACGGTGAGCCGAAGTACGTGCAACTGATTCTGGACCACCTGGTCGATCTCAGGGACGACGGCTCGTTCACGCTGAACCAGAAGTACTTCAACTATCTGACGGGCCTCACCATGACCAACGGGGCCTTCGACGAGTTGTTCGGCGGCCCGCCGCGGGTGCCGGAGTCGAAGCTGACCCAGCGCGAGATGGACCTCGCCCGCTCGGTACAGGAGGTGTGCGAGGAGATCATGCTCCGGATGGCCCGGACCGTTCACGCAGAGACGGGGCTCGAGAACCTCTGTCTCGCGGGCGGGGTGGCACTGAACTGCGTCGGCAACGGCCGGATCCTGCGGGAAGGGCCATTCGCGAACATCTGGATCCAGCCGGCCGCCGGCGATGCCGGCGGGGCGCTCGGGATCGCGCAGCTGATCTGGCACCGTCACTTGAAGCAGCCGCGCAAGGTCGCCGCGGGACGCGACGCAATGCAGGGAGCCTACCTCGGCCCCGCCTACTCCGAGGCCGAAATCGAGCAGTACTTGCGATCCGTGAATGCCTCCTATCGCAGGCTGGCCCGTGAGGACCTGCTGGACGAAGTGGCAGGCGTTCTTGCCGACGAGAAGATCGTCGGGTGGTTCAACGGGCGGATGGAGTTCGGGCCGCGGGCGCTCGGGTCGCGCAGCATCATCGGGGACGCGCGCAGTCCCCGCATGCAGGCCCAGATGAACCTGAAGATCAAGTTCCGGGAGGGGTTCCGCCCATTTGCGCCGAGTGTGATCCGGGAGCGTGTCGCGGAGTACTTCGAGCTCGATCGTGAGTCGCCGTACATGCTGCTGGTGGCGCCCGTCAAGCGGGAGCGGCAGATCCCGATGTCGGACGACCAGCGCACGCTCTGGGGGATCGACAAGCTGAACGTGCCGCGCTCCGACATCCCTGCGGTCACGCACATCGACTATTCCGCGCGCGTCCAGACCGTGAGCCGCGAGACGAATCCGGATTACTACGATCTCATCAGGAGCTTCGAAGGACGCACGGGCTGCGGCGTCATCGTGAACACCTCCTTCAACGTCCGCGGCGAGCCGATCGTGTGTACGCCGGCCGACGCGTATCGCTGCTTCATGCGGACACACATCGACTACCTCGTGCTCGGGCCGTTTCTGCTCGCGAAGGCCGATCAGCCCGAGTGGAAGGAGACCGGAGATTGGCGTCGGGAATTCCAGCTGGATTGAGCCGGTCGAGGCAGGGCCGCCGCTTCGGCCTGACCGTCGGGACCGCGTTTCTCGTGCTCACGGCGTTGCTCGTGTGGCGGGACCATCGCACGGCGTACCTCGTCACCGGCAGCCTTGGCTCGGTGCTCATCCTCGGCGGGTTGGTCGTGCCGACCGCCCTGCTGCCGGTGGAGCGGGCATGGATGGCCATGGCGCACGCGATTTCGAAGATCACGACGCCGATCGTGATGGGCATCGTATACTTCCTCGTGGTGGCGCCGATCGGCCTGATCATGCGTGCGTGGGGGAAGAACCCGCTGATTCATGGTGAGCGGCACGAGGGCTTCTGGATCGTGAAAGCGGAGGATCGTGCGGGGCGCGGTGGGATGGAGAACCAGTTCTAACGGTCGAGAGAAGGGAGCGCGGGAGCGTTCATGTCACTGATCAGGGAATTCTGGGAGTTTCTCAAGGTCCGCAAGAAGTGGTGGTTGCTGCCGATCATCGTGGTGATGCTGTTCGTGGGCTCGCTGCTCGTGTTCGCCCAGGGATCCGCACTGGCGCCGTTCATCTACACGATCTTCTAGCGGCCCGACCGGGCTCGCAGCCGCCCCAGTCGGGTTGTGCACACAGCCGAGTGATCTCCTGGCGCGAGTCACTCGGCCGCGGTCCGGGTGTCGAAGGAATCCGCAGGGTCAACGAGGGATCCACGCCCCGCCGACGCAGTGCGTCGGGGTGTGCGCGAATCGACCTTGGAGCCGAGCCAGCAGGCTGGACAATTCCGGTTGTGAGTCAGTGGCCGCCGTCGCCCGAAATGTGCGCCGTTCCGGTTCCGGATGTACCTCGACGTCGGAGAACTCGAGCAGCGTTCGGAGCTCCAGGAAGACGCACTTCTGCACCGCCTCCTTGAGGCAGAAGAAGAGCTTGGGCCAGTCAAGCGAGTCCACTTCCCGTTGGGCGTCGATCCAGCTTCGTTCCCGCCGGGAGCACACGACGGGAACGAGCTCAGGCTCCAGCGGCATCGCCGGCTCCGCGTCCAGTCCGATGCCGCGAAACTCGCTGGTTTGCCCGACCGCCGCAGCGGTGAGACCCGCGCAGTGCGTAATGCTCCCGACGATCCCGATGGGCCAGACGGGGGTGCGGTCGGGCCCCGCCGGAATGGGGCCTACGTGGGGGTGCCCGAGGCGCTCGAGTGCGAGCCGCGCACTGGCGCGACCCGCCGCGAACTCACGGCGCCTGGCCGGCACGGCCCGAGCGACTGCCCTCGCCTCGTCCGGAAGGGGTTCGGGCGGCGGGACCGTCAAGTTCCAGACGGCGACGGCGATCCCTTCCGGAAACAGCCCGGCAATCTCCGCTGCGGAGTCGATCATCGATCAATCCGGCCCAGTAGACGGCCCCCGATCCACCTTCCCAGCACGAGAAAATGATGTACGCGTGTGATAGCTGTTGAGGCGTGCACGCGACTCGTTGCGCTGGAAGGCAAAGGGGACCCATCCGGATTGGACTGGGTCCCCCCACCGAATCATGCTCGGCGGATCACGCCTCTGGTGCGCTACCGGGTCGAGCTAGATCAGCTGCCGCCGCCGTCGTTGTACGGGTCGTCAGGATCGTAAAACCCTGATCCACCTTCACATAGGGTCGGGCTGAGACCCGACATCTCGTCGTACTTGTCGAGGTGGTAGCAGGGATCGCCGCCCTTCACATTGCCACCCGGGGTTGTGAAAGTCCGGTCGAGAATCGATCCGTACTCGATCAGCTGTGGTTCGTTGTATTTCATGGTGCACACTCCCAGAAGCGTAGTCCACCTTCTGATTAGCAATTTTTGTGCTCATTGTCACACAATCAAGAACGGCCGGCGCGAAACAGCGGCGTCTGGCCCCGCATTGCGGTACTTCAGGCTGCCGACCCGCGACAGCGGGGTTCGGCCCCAGTCGCATGCTCCACAGGAATCCGGCCCCGGCAACGGCCGCTTGCGTGCGACCCGTTCTCCCCTGAAGACTCGGCGGGGCAACTTCGATGCCCAACGAGCCCTCATGAGGCTTCCCGCGCCAGCCTCCGGACGGCATCGATCGTCACATCGATTGCCGGGAATTCCAGCGGTCGGTAGATGTTCCAGACTGGAACGGCTGCAGCAAGGCTGACCAATCCGTCGAACAGTCGTGCGGTGAGCTGGGAGTCGGAGATCTTGAAGCAGAGAGCCCAGAGATCGGGCAGCGCTTGCGGTCCGGGGATCCGCT
>JBDHDN010000385.1:0-4130 GCA_039591485.1 Gemmatimonadota bacterium | reverse complement strand
GGCACCGCGACCGGTGTGAGCGCCAACGGGTCGAAATCCACCCGTGACGCACACCCTGCAACCGCACCGAGACAGATTGCCTGATCCATTCCGCCACCGCGGGTTCCCACATAGCGTTCCGCCTCGGCCAACTCGTGGGCCAGCTCGAGCGGCGGCAACTCGATCCCAGACGCAGCCAGTGCGCTGAGGGCCCCGACGATCACCACCGCCGACGATGAACTGAGCCCTGCAGCCACCGGCAGCGTCGAGTCGATCAGTGCATCGAAACCGCTGAGCGGTCCGTACTGACGCTCGAGATGCACAATGGCTGCCTGTAGGTAGTTGCCCCAGTCTCCGCTCGGACCGGGCAACAAGCCGGGCGCGATCTCGAAGGCTCGCGGGCCAAAGGCGGGATTGACGTTGGCCACCCGGACGGTGCGGTCGGTGCGGGGCCGCGCAACGGCGTGTACGTGACGTTGGATCGCCATCGGCAGGACCGACAGCCCGGCGTAGTCGATGTGATCACCGACGAGGTTCACCCGACCCGGAACGGTCACGACAAGTGATGGATCCGGAACGCCGAAATATGTCCGGAATGCCGCTACTGGAGCGTTCACCGGCGGTCCGCAAGACCGATCGGTTGGCCGTCGAGCTCCCATGCGGGATCGATGGGGACACCGAAGTGGGCCAGCGCCGTCGCGGCGACGTCGACAACACGAGCCTCGCCAGACGCGCCGGCATCCGCCCGGCCGCCCGACACGATCAGGAACACCGTTCGCTCGATCGCCGACTCGCCGCCATGGGTGCCCGCATCGGTGCGACCGTGATCGCTGCTCACGAGCACGAGCCAGTCCTCCCCGCCGAAGCTGGGGCGGCGGCGTACGGCCTCGACCAGCATCCCAACCCGCGTATCCGCCCACTCGATGGCGGCCCGATACTCAGACCCCACGGCACCGTGCTCATGGCCCACGACGTCGACGTCGCCGAGGTAAACGAATGCGGCATCGAGATCCGGGTCGGCCAGTGCGTCGATCGCCGCCTCGATCGAGAGCGAATCGGCGAGACGGTATCCCAGCGAGTCCCCGTCGATCAGCGCAACGCGGTCGATCGCCCCTGACAGCAGGGGGCCGCCCGATGCGCTGCTGCCGAGTGGCGGCCAGTCTACGACTGCGTAGGTCGAGACCGTGGCATCGGCGCGCTCGAGGCGCGTCAGGAAGTCCGGATACCTGGCGTACCGGTTGGCCGTGAAGTCGTTGCCCATCACGCCGTGCTTCTCCGGCCACACACCGGTGAGCATACTCGACCAGCATGGCCCGCTCACCGTCGGATCGGCCGTGCGTACCCGACTGCTGAAGAACCCGGCAGCGCCGAGCGCATCGAGATTGGGGGTCGCCGCCGCCTGCAGCATGTCCACGCGCACGCCGTCCACGCCCACCAGCAGCAGCTTCGGCTCGCCGTGATCGGACGAGGTCGGCGTGCACGCCCCACATCCGAGGACGAGCAGCGACCACCATCTTCGCACCCGATTCATCCGCCGGCGCATGTCTCCCCCCTTTGTTCGCTCGAATGCCGCTCAGAACTCGTCGCTCATACCGAAGCGGAACGTCCGGTCCACCCAGCGGCCGCGGGTGAAATCCGGAAACTCCATCGGCTCGCTGCCCCTCGCAATCGACCGCTCGGACAGCGGGCTGATGACACTCCACGTGGCGGCCGCATAGACGTCGAGCGGCGGCGGCGCCTGCCGCTTCACGGACTCCACGAAAGCGTGCACCACGAAGAAGTCCATGCCGCCGTGTCCCGCCCCGGTCGCGTCAGCCTCGTAGCGCTGCCACAAAGGGTGGTCATAGGCCTGCTGATACCGCTCGAACGGTTCCCATCTGTGCGGCTCGGGACTGACACCCTCTATGTACAGCGACCGGTTGTCGCTCATCCACAGGCCACGGGTCCCCTGCACGCGGAAGTTGAGCGAGTAGGGACGCGGCAGATTCGTGTCGTGGATCAGGACGACCGTCTCGCCGTTCGCCGTGCGGATCACGGTCGTGACCACGTCGCCCAGCTGGAAGCGCACTTCGGCGTTCGGATGGTCCTCGCCACCCTGCGCCACCACGTATTCGTGGAGGCCACGGGTCTTGCTGGCGGTCGAGGTGAGGGTCGCGAAGCGGTTGCCGTGGTCGATCCGGAGGAAATTGGCGACCGGACCGATGCCGTGAGTGGGATACAACTCGCCGTTGCGATAGATGGAGTGCTTGGTGCGCCAGCGGGCCTCCCCGCGTGCGCCCGGCCCGAACTCAGCGCCGGGTTGAAACTTCACCTCACGTAGATCGTGCTGGTAGCCGCCGTGACAGTGTACGACCTCCCCGAAGAGACCCCGCCCGACCATGTTCAGTACCGCCATCACGTCACGGCGATAACAGACGTTCTCGAGTATCATGCAGGGAATCCCGGTCCGCTCCGAGGTGTTGACCAGATCCCAGCACTCCTCCACGGTGACCGCGGCCGGCACTTCGACCCCGACACGCTTGCCGGACTCCATCGCGGCGACCGCCATCGGCGTGTGCCACATCCACGGTGTCGCGACGATCACGGCGTCGACGTCGTCGCGGGCGAGGAGGTTGAGGAAGTCCTCCTCGTCGCTGCCGTACACGGCCGGCTGCGACACGCCGCCGTCGCGGAACATCGCTTGCGACCGCTCGATCGCCTCCGGGTCGATGTCACAGATCGCCTTGACGGTACAGTCGCTGCGTTGTAGGGCGAGCCCCATCAGACTGCGCCCGCGCCCGCCTGTGCCGATGATGCCAAGTCGGACGAACCGGTCGTCGCGGCCTCGGAGCACGGATGGCACGCCCGTGAGCCCTACCGCCGCACCCACCGTACCCGCGATGAACCCCCGTCTGTCGAGCCCAGCCATGCGATCCTCCATCCAGTATGCGTGAGCGTCACATTCCCTGTTCGAGCGATTGCCGCGCCAGCACGTCGGGCGCCGCATCGTCCGGCCCGATCCCGCGCAGCCGGAAGCGATAATGGTATTCTCCGTACGGCAACGAGTACTGGGGGAGTGCGGTCACGCCCCACGAGTTCGTCCCGCCGACTCCCATCTGTCGGTAGTCTACGTGGAGGTACGTCTCCGCCCGTGGCGTCAGATCGCCGGCGTGGCGCTGCGCCTTTTCCGGACCCGGGTCGAGATCGTCCACGCTGTAGTGCAGCGCGCTCACGCTGAGCAGTGAGTCACCGACGACAAGCAGGCCGACGCCCGCGTCATCGGAGACCACCATCCAACGGACGTCCGTCTTGTTGCCTGTCTCCTGTGGCCGGACGTAGGGATGGAACTGCTCGGCGACCGTCCCGGCGAAGCGGCGCACGCGTGCCCCCACCTTGCGATCCCAATACGACTCGTGCGGGCCGCGACCATACCATGCGATCCGATCGAACCCTGCGGGCATGGCCATCCGCATGCCGAACCGTGGCATCCGCGGCATCGTGTCCCACTCCGGCTCGAAGTGGACGTCGACCATCACATCGCCGGCGGCCAGGATCCGGTAGGTGACGTCGTACCTCGCGCCGACCGGCCTGATCCGACCCGTCACCAGCACCGAGACCTCGTGCGGCGCCGTCTGTTCGACACGCACGCGGCGGAATTCCCACCGGTCGCCGGCCGACTTCCACACTGCGAGCGCCGTCTGCCAGTCGCCACCGAAGTCATTGTCGTTGGGCGCACGCCAGAAGCTCGGTCTCAGCGGCTCGTGGATCAGCTCCCGACCTCGGTACTCGTACGAGCGGAGCTCGCCATTGCGGACGTCGATACCCACCGTGAACCCTTCGCCCCGGACGGAGACCAGCGTGTCGCCACGCTCGATTGTGAGCGGAGCGGTCGTCTCCGACGCGATGACGGCGACCGGACCAGTGACGGGAAGAACGAATTGCTCCCACGCTACTTCGTGATCCGCAGGCAGGAGGCCTTCGACCACCATGGTCCGGAAGGACAGCTCGAGCAGGTACTCCACGCCCCGAGCCGGTGCGAGGTCTTGCAGCGACAGTGTCAGTTCCCGTCGCTCACCGGCAGCAAGTCCCAGTGCGTCCACACGCCCGGAATCGATCGGCACGCCGTCCGCCAACGCCGTCCAGACCAGCGCGACGTTGGCGAGATCGCGGAA
>JBDHDN010000384.1:0-4150 GCA_039591485.1 Gemmatimonadota bacterium | reverse complement strand
GGGATGGCGACCTACGTCGGCTACGCTGCGCAGTCGCTGTTCCCCGCGCCGGGCGAGCGCGACTACCCGATGCTCGACGACCCGTCGGCCGTCCGCCGGCTCCGGACACTGTTGAACGATCTCTTTGCGCTGGTCGGCACGGCGCGTCCGGAGCAGATCGACCGCTGGTCATGGGCGCGAGGTGTGACGATGCGAGGCTATTACGTAGTCGGGGCGCACATGGCGCGCACGATCGAAAGTGAGCGGGGCCAGCAGGCGTTGATCGGCACGATCGCTGAGGGGCCGGTCGCGTTCGTGCGCGCGTACAACGCACTGGTCTCCTCCGACGAGCGCGTCGTCGTGCCGGGCGTGACGGACGGCTCGTGACGGTCGTGTGCTGGCGGTTCGAGATGCAACACCCTCTCATCGAACGGGAGCTGACCGTGAGCACACGAGCGCGTTTCATGTCCGTGGCGGTTGCGGCTCTGATAGCCGTCGTCCAGGCGTGCGTGTCGCCCTCGGCCGACCCCATCGACACGCTGACCGACGCCGAGCGGCTGGCGGAGCTGGAGCGGGTGATCCCGATGGCGTTGGACAGCGGTGGCGTGACCGGGTTGTCGGTCGCCGTCGTGAGCGACAGCGGTGTGGTGTGGAGCAGAGGGTTCGGCGTGCGCAACGTCGCGACGGGCGAGCCGGTGGACACGCAGTCCGTGTTCGAGGCCGCGTCGCTCAGCAAGCCGGTGTTCGCGTACGCCGTGCTCCAGCTCGTCGATCAGGGGCTCATCGATCTCGACACACCGCTCGCGACGTACTACGAGTACGCGGACATCGCCCACGACGCGCGGCACCGGTCGATCACCGCCCGCATGGTGCTGACCCACTCCACGGGATTTCCCAACTGGCGTCGGGACGGCGAGCTGACCATCAACTTCGAGCCGGGGAGCGAGTTCAGCTACTCCGGGGAGGGCTTCGGCTACCTGCAGCGCGCGGTCATGCACCTGACCGGCGAGCCGCTCCAGGAGCTGATGGAGCGGCTGGTGTTCGAGCCGCTCGAGATGACGAACAGCGGCTACATCTGGGACGAGCGGTTCGACGCGCACATTGCCATGCCGCACGACGAGGAGGGCCAGGTCGCGGAGAAGCGCAAACCGCGGCGCGGCCAGGGGCACGCCGCCGCGACGCTTCACACCACCGCACCGGACTTTGGCCGGTTCCTGGTGGCCGTCTTGAACGGCACCGGACTGAGCGACTCCTTGGCCGGCGCCATGCTGAGCCCGCAGATCGCGGTCGATTCCGGGGTCACCTGGGGACTCGGCATCGGGTTGCAGGACAACGAAGCCGGACGCGCGTTGTGGCACTGGGGTGACAACCAGAACTACAAGGCCTACACCGTCGCATCGCGCGATCACGCGGTGGGCGTTGTCTGGTTCACCAACAGCCAGAACGGCCAGGCGGTGCTGTCATCGCTGCTGGCGCACACGGTGGGCGGGGATCAGCCGGCGGTCCGCTGGCTCGATTACGAGCAGTACGACTCGCCGGTGCGGTTCGTGCGCGAGGAGCTGCAGCGGCTGCTCGACGAGGATGACGCCGCAACGGCGATCGCACGGTATCGCGAGCTGAAGACCACGCGTCCGCCGGAGGCGTTCAACGAGTTCCTGCTCAACACGCTGGGCTACCGCCTGCTCCGCGCCGAGCGCGTGGACGAAGCCATCCAGATCTTCACGCTCAACGTCGAGGAGTATCCCGACGCGTTCAACCCGTACGACAGCCTGGGCGAGGCGTACATGGTGGCCGGCGAGCTGGAGCTGGCGATCGAGTACTACGAGCGCTCGATCGAGCTGAACCCGGACAACACGAATGGGAAGGCGATGCTGGAGCGGATACGGGGGGAGATGTGACGGCCGAGCAACCCGACCACTTCCGCCGGCTCGGCGCCAAGCGCGTGAGACTCACGGGAGCGCCGTGGTCATTGGAGGGTAGTCGTCAACGTCCCGCGACCGCCGGTCGAGACGTAGAACGGCTTGGTCATCCCACGGGTGAACCCGGACGTAAAGTGCAGCTGCGTCGTCGCTGACCCGCGCGCCGCCATGTGATCGAAGAACGCCATCTCGTCCTCGGTCAACAGTCGACCCCTGCTCACCACGATCGTCGCAATGCGGAAGTCGCGCTGTGCCGTGGGCCAGGCAGGGAAGCGCGCGCCGTCGGTGGCGATCACGTCGGCGACACCGAAGCGCTGCACCGGGCCGAGCAGCGTCCCGCCACAGCGGACGGAGCTTCCCTGATTCTGATTGGTGAACACGAAGTGCTCGCCTACCGAATCGGGCGGTATGAGTCCCATGAGATAGAGGTCAAAATCGAGGTATTCCCTGATGGGGTCAGCGCACTCGAGGAGGTAGTCACCACTGGGTTGTTCGTGTAGCACATAGGAAAAGGTCCCACCCACGTTCGACCCGGGAATGTTGAATCCCATGAGGCCGCGAGCAAGACTCGAAATGGGCCAGTGCGGCTCCCCGCTCGCGAGGAGAGGCGAATCCAGAAAGTTGATCCAGCGATGACCGATCTCGTGTGATGCCGCCGTTTCGCCGAGGTCGAAGTAGCTGGACACCGGGAACAGAACAATCCCCTGGAGCCTTCCGGCACTGCCGTACTGGGCACTGCGATCGAATAGCGATAGGCCCAGGCCCTGCGTGTCGTTCTGCACGCCGGAGTAGTAGCGGTTGTTGAAGGAGGTCACCGGCTGGACGACGGCCACGAAGTCGTAGCTATCGGGAAACAGATCGTAGAACGTGCGTACGACATCGCTGGGCAGCACGCTTCCTCGCGTCACCACGTCATAGCGAATGTTCGCCACGTGCGTGGCGTGCTGGGCCGACGGTGTGAGTGTGGTGACCGCGACGTCAGGCACGGTGACGTCTTTGACGTTCACGAACAAGTTGCCGCGGCCGGAGAGCACGTTCTCCAGGTACCCGACGAAATTGTGCAGGTCTCCGGTGGCATAGTCGTACAGCGCATCCGCCGCCGCAAACGTGTACTGATGGGTGTGGGTGCCGGTCCGGCACATCGACACGTTGCCACCTGATGCAAGCGCCACTTCCGCGTGTGGGACGGTGTTGGCGGTCACGACCTTCAGCTGTACCGTCGACGTGGTCGGAGATGCGACGATGCGGGGCGACCACACCAGGTACGTCTCGGGCGGCGGTGTTTCGAGGACCGGCACGACCGCTACCGCCGCACTGGCAACCGCGTGTGGGGCTGTCGCCGTGATCGTCGCTGCGCCGGCGCACGAACCGATCACGAGCCCTTCGGCATCGACCGCGGCCGTCGCCGGGTCCGAGCTGGACCAGTCGACCGCGGTCGAGTCGGGTCGGCCCACCACGTCACGCACGGTCGCGGTGAGTGCCACGCTCGAACCCACCTCCACCGTGGCGTCCGTTGGGTCGAGCTCTACCCACCCAGTCGGATACTCGACCTCTGCGTCGACCAGGACCTGAAACGCAAAGGTGGTGGCGGTGGGAGGGACGCTCCATTGCCAGAGCATCCCCGGCGACTCCTGATTGGGCTGGAGCGTCACGGAGTACTCGAAGTACGGCTGATTCGAGCCGGTGAATGTCCCGGTGCCGTCGGCGTTGCCGACCGTCACGGATCCCGCGCCGGCCGTCACATGCGGGCCATCGTGAAAGAACACCCGTACGCCGGTGGTTGACGTTCCATCGGGGGTCCCCAGGGCCTGGCCGATGAGGTTCGTGACGCTCACCATGGCCTCGAAGGTCTCCGTGGCGCTGTCGTAGGAGACGTTCCAGGAGGTGAGGCGGACGAACTCGTCCTGCCCTCCGAGAATGACCAGCGCAAGCCCCGCTTCCTCCGGAGGACTCGCGGGCGGCGCACACGTGATCGCCCTATCTGCCGTGTTCGCGGTGCACGCGATCACGGCGCGAATCCCGTGCTGCCCGGCCGACGCCCATCCACCCGCAGCGTCCGGTTCGGTCACGGTGTCGCTATCGGTACACGCGACACCCAGGAGGACGGCCAGCACCGGGACGACCAGTCCACGCTTCGAGGTGCCTATCCGAGCGATCACGGGCATTCCCCCCTCCCGAGAAGACCGAGGTGCTGAGGACACCCACACACCGGCTGACGCGCGCATCGCAGATGCCTCGAGGGGCGATGGTGA
>JBDHDN010000383.1:0-4703 GCA_039591485.1 Gemmatimonadota bacterium | reverse complement strand
CTCCCGCGCCAGGAAGAGCGTCTGCGTTGGATACGCGAATTCGATGCCCTCCTCCTCGAAACGCCGGTGCACCGTCAGGTTGATCTCCTGCTGGACGTCCATGTAGGCGTTGTAGTCGGGCACGGTGACGTAGTACACCGTCTCGAACAGCAGTGCGAAATCGCCGTGCGCCTTGAAGTGAGCCCGGTCGAACCGAGTCTGCTGCTGCTCCTCGACCGCCTCGCGCAGGATCGTCGGGATCAGTTCGAGGTGGTGGCGTGGCGTCTGATAGGTGACGCCGATCGTAAAGACGATACGGCGCTCGTACATGCGCCCGTAATTGCGGATCCGGCTACCCAGCAGGTCGCTGTTGGAGAACACCAGCTGCTCGCCCGACAGGCTCCGCAGCCTCGTGGTCTTGAGCCCGACGTACTCCACGGAGCCGAGATGGTCGCCGACGATGATGAAGTCACCGATGACGAACGGCTTGTCGAGCACGATGGCAAGTGACGCAAGGAGGTCTCCCAGGACATTCTGAATGGCGAGGGCGACCGCGATCCCGTCAGCGTGGCGACCAGGTGGTTGACGATCGCATCGACGTTCTCGGACAATGCGAGGGGCTTGCTGCCGAAGTAGACGCCGATCGCAGCGTAGAAGAAGACCTTGGTGCGGCCCAGCAACTCGACCAGCAGGTCGTCCACCGTAGTCCGGGTCCGTTCCGACAGCGAGCGGACCCGGGCGGCCACCCAGCGAACCGCGACGCCGAGCGCCAGCGAAATCCCAAGGGCGAGCGCGACCGCGATGGCCCAGGACTGCACCGTATTGCCGAGGAAGGTCGTCTCGAGGATCTCCGTCATAGTCGGACCCCTAGTCCCCCGTGGAACACTGGACGTTGGTCGCCGGCGTGTTGTCGCACGCGATGCTCTCGTTCATGCCGCCGGCCATGACGGCGCAGGCCGCCTTCTGAGCCGCCTGCCGAGCCTCCGCGGCATCGGCCCCCGACCCGCGGCGGCACGTGGTCATGCCATTGAAGGTGACGCACAGCTCGCATTCGGCCTGCACCACCGAGTGGGTCCCGAGGATGAGCGCCGTGGCAAAGATCGCGAGGGCGACGACGAGAAGGAGGGCCCGAAGACCCTTGCGTGGGGGCTGACTGTTGCGAGGCATGGTATCGGTAGCGTCGATCTCCGAATTCAAGAGGGTGACGCCGACCCGCTGGGGTCGTCGGCACGGATGCCACAATTGTAACCCCATCTCGATCATCAGATAACCGGGAAACCCGCGACCTCGGCTTGCGTAGGGGGCGTTGGTGACGGATCTGGCGAAGATCGACCTCGATGCTCTCGTGGCACGCACCGAGCGCCAGCGGCGGCGGCCGGTGCTGCGCTGGGCGCGCCGCTTGGCCCTCGTCGTCGTGCTGCTCGCGCTGCCGTTTGTGGCCCTGCTTCGGGGGGCGACGGCGCTCTACGGCGGGGCTGGCGTGCCGGCATGGCTCTCGGTGCTGGGGGGAGCGGCGCTCGCTCTCTGCTGTGTCACAGTGCTCGCGGCACTGGCCTCCCGCAGCCTGACCGGCCGGGCACGCATACGCTTCCTTGCGACGTGGCTCGCGCTTCCGCTCGTCGCGGTCTACGTCACGCACTCGCTGGTGTTCCTGGCGTCCGTCAACGCCAAGTCCGAAACGGTGCGAGCGTACTACACGTCGCTGCATCCGCTGCTACGGCTGTCCGTGCGCACGCTCATCCTGGTGGACGACGACGCGGTCGTGACGGACATGGCCCGTGGGCCCGCCGACTACCGGCGGATGGGGCTGCCGGAGCCAGAGTGGTCGCTGCACTACCGGCAGGAGGACGGGTGGGTGCACGCGTTTGACCTGCGCACCAACGGGCGCAGCGGCATCCGCAACTGGTTCACTGGGACCTACTTCCGCGCGCTCGGCTTCCGCGTGCTCAGACACGTCGGCACCGCCGACCACTTGCACGTCTCGCTCCCTCTGCCGGCGCACCGTTCCCAGTAGGCTCCGTCACGGTGACGACTGTCACGGCACCGGCGAGTGCAGAGACGTACCATGCTCCGCCGAACCTCGATGGGACAGGGCGATGCTTCCACGGCGACTCAAGCTCGACATCAGGCGACTGCTCAGCAGGGCAGGGGACACGGCCGCGGTCACTCTCGATCCGGTGGAACTCTCGGGGCCGCGGCGGATCGCCCTCGACGCGCCGCCGTACCCGCAACGGCAGTGGGAGGAGGAGTGCTTTGCCACGTTCGGTGAGGGCCGGGACCCCGCCCCATGCCCCGATTGTCGCCGGACGGGGTTCTTCGGCCCGCGCGTCGACACGACTGATCGGCGGTATCGCCAGTGTCGCTTTTGCGGCTTCACGCAGGTCGTCGGGGAACGGGCGACGCGCTTCGTCCCAGCCGTTCACGGCTGCGCGGCGTGGCCGACGTGCGCACGGGCGGCTTATATCTGGTGGGTGCCGTCGGACATCACTTCGTTCATGTGCCCATACTGTAGCACCCGGCTGCCGGTCGAGTCCGTCCGCGTGATCGCGCCTGCCGACGACCGAACCCACCCGTGGTGGCGGGTTCCCCAGGACCGACTACGCCGCTACTACCTGCGGTTTTGGGAGAACTGGGAGGTGACGAAGGGTCGAGTGCACCTCTAGGAAGGCGGCCGAATACGACAAACGCGGATGCCGAGATTCCGGCCCGCACCGCCCCTCCGATTCACCCACATCGCCACCAATCCGGCTTGCCGCATGTCCGTGCTTCGGCTAACGTTAGGCGGCCTGGATGCTCCCGCGCGCGCGCTCCGGGACTGTCGCAGGTACAGCCGCATTCCAGTGCTCCGGTCCGAAACCGTCCCGTAGCCACCGAATTGGTGACGTCGTGAATTCCTCAGTCAAGGTCGTCTCGCTCGAACGGGTCACCTCGCCCCTGCTGGCCGTGGCGCTGGGTGAGTTGCATTCGGACAAGCTTCCCGATTCCCTGTTGCCTCTCGATGCCGCGCTCTCCGGCGCCGTCGCAACGCTGCTGGCAAGCCGAGACTTCAGCGGCAAACGCGATGAAGTCGCGGTGCTGTATCCCCGCGGCCGCGCGACGCGCCTGCTGCTGGTCGGCATGGGACCGGGAGGCGAGATCACGCGGGGAGCCATCCGCCGTGCCGCCGCGATTGCCGGTCGCCGAGCGCTCGCCGCAGGCGCCGAGGCCATGGCGCTTCACATCGTCCCGGAAGCGCGCGGCGGTGTGTCACCCGCCGTGCTCGGCCAGGTGGTGACGGAGGGGGTTGCACAGGGTGCATGGTCCTTCACCGATTTCAAGGCAAGTGATGCGAAGACAAGAGTCAGCGTGCTCGAGATCGTTGCGAGCCGTGAGGAGCGCCGAGAGATCGAGCGAGGTCGTGTCGTCGGCGCCGCGGTTGCGGCGGGGCATGTCCTGGCCCGCAATCTTCAGGCATTGCCCGGCAACGTGTGCACGCCAGCGTACCTGGCGGATGTGGCCCGACGGCTGGGCAAGGTCTACGGGTACAGGATCTCGGTACTCGGACGGGCACAGATCGCCAAGGAAGGAATGGGTGGCCTCCTCGCCGTCGCGCAGGGGACGGCGCAGGAGCCGCAGTTCATCACGCTGGAGTATCAGGGAGCGGGACGCCGATCGGCGCCGGTCTGCTTCGTGGGAAAGGGCGTGACGTTCGACTCGGGCGGCATCTCCATCAAGCCGTCCGAGAAGATGGAAGAGATGAAGTACGACATGTCCGGTGCCGCCGCCGTCCTCGGTCTCTTCGAGACGCTCGGTCACCTGAAACCCAAGTTCAACGTCGTCGGGCTCGTGCCGGCCACGGAGAATCTGCCTGCGGCAACGGCAATCAAGCCGGGCGACGTGGTGCGTGGCCACCTCGGCAAAACGATCGAGATCGTCAACACCGATGCTGAGGGACGCCTCATTCTGTGCGATGCCTTGTCCTACGCCCGCCGGTACGGGCCCGCCTGTGTGATCGATGCCGCCACGCTCACGGGCTCGGTCGTCATCGCGCTCGGGCACCACGCCACTGGATTGATGGGTAACGATGACCGGCTGGTGGAGGAGGTCCGGCTCGCCGGTGACCGGGCGGGCGAGCGGTGCTGGCCGCTGCCACTATGGGAGGAATATCGCGAACAACTCAAGTCGGACGTCGCGGATATCAAGAACATTGGGGGCCGACCGGCGGGGAGCATCACGGCCGGCTGGTTCCTGCGGGAGTTCGTCGACGGCTTCCCCTGGGCGCACCTCGACATCGCTGGAACTGCGTATCACGACGCAGACCGTCCCGACCTGGCGCGCGGTCCGGCCGGCACGGGTGTTCGCCTCTTCACCGAGCTGCTGCTCGGGCGCGCCGGGGGGTGAGCGCCATCGGGCGCCTCGCTCGCGCTGTCCTCCTCGCCGCCCCCCTCCTCACGACGGCGGCGAGGGTGCGAGCGCAGGATACCACCCTGGTCCACCCTGATTCCCTGGCGCCGCAGCAGGGAGAGGCCGACAGCGTACCGCCCCAGGAGGCGGCCGATACCGTGCGCTCCGGTCCCGCGTCGCTCCCAATCTTTCCGCCTGAGACCCCGATCGGCCCGCTCACGCCAGGGAGCCGTTACACGTTCACTCGCGACTCGATCCTGTGGGCCGGGGGGCTCACGCTTGCCGATCTCCTGGCGGACATTCCCGGAGTGTACGTGTTACGCGCGGGGTTCGTCGGGCAA
>JBDHDN010000382.1:0-4163 GCA_039591485.1 Gemmatimonadota bacterium | reverse complement strand
CGCACTGAAGACGAGGGCCAGTCCGATCGCGGGGAGCGACACGAGTGTGTTCCAATTCGCGAGCTTGGAGAGCAGCATGGCGCCGCCGCTCCCGAAGATGATGCCGACGATCCCACCCAGGAAGCAGAGGACCAGCGCTTCGACGAGGAACTGCAGCAGGATGTTGTTCCGGGTGGCACCCAGAGCCTTACGAATCCCGATCTCGCGGGTCCGCTCGGTGACCGAAACCAACATGATGTTCATGATCCCGATGCCACCCACCAGCAGGCTGACCGCGGCAATCCCGCCAAGGAGGAACGTGAAGGTCTTGGTCGTTTCCTCCATCGTGGTGAGGAACGTCGTGAAGTCACGGATCTGGAAGTCGTTGTCCTTACCCGGGGCAATCGCGTGTTCGCGTCGCATGACCTGCTCGATCTCGATCATGGCGACGGTCATCGAGTCGGGATGCATGACCTGGACGGTGATCGAGTTGACCCGATCGCTGCCGAAGATGCGGTATTGCGCCGTCTCGAGCGGAATGAGGATCTGCTCGTCGGGATTGAACCACGGGCTGGTGGAGCCCTTCTTCGCCAACATCCCGATGATCTCGAAGGGGATATCGCGGATCATGATCTGCTGGCCGATCAGTGCCGCGCCGTTGGCGCCGAGCTGCTCGGGGACCTCGTTGCCGAGCACGGCCACCCGCTTGCGGGAACTGCCGTCGCCCGCTGTGAACATCCGGCCGTGCTCGATGACGTACTTGTTCACCTTCACGTAGTCCGGCACGGTCCCGTTCACGTTCACGTTGATGTTCTGGTTGAGATACTCGACCTGTTGGCCGCGCCGGATCTCGGGCACGACGGCCTCGAGTGCATCCGCATCCCGCCGGAGCGCATCCGCATCGTCCGTCGTGAGGCTCACCCGGTCGGCGCTGGCCACCCCTCGGTGCATCGACTGGCCAGCATAGATCGTCAGCAGGTTCGTGCCGAGTGACTCGATCTGGTCCTGCACCGCCTTCTGGGCGCCGCTCCCCAGGGCCACCATGGTGATGACTGCACCCACACCGATCACGATACCCAGGGCGGTGAGGAACGACCGCAGCTTGTTGGCCCGTATGGCGCCGAGGGCGACCTGTATGATTTCACCGAAGAGCATGCTGACTCCGTATCGAGGTTCGAGACACCGGCCTCAGTTGCGGGACACCCCCGGAATGCCACCGGCGCGTCGGGCCACTCTCTCCTGGAACTCCTGCTGACTGGCGATGAGGCTCGCGCTCGGCAAGACGAGCACGGTGTCCTGAGCCGTGAGCCCGCTCACCACCTCGGAATAGTCGAGATCGGTGAGCCCGGTGCGGATGGGTACCGGCGTTGGCTCGCCATTCCGCATGGCGAACACGATGTAGTTGCCGCCAAACAGGGCGGCGTCGTCGGCCTGCTGTTGGCGCCGTTCGGGTCCGCCGCCGGCGGCGCGCATCTTCTCTAGCATGGCGCGCTCGCCCGCGTCGAGCGCCTGCGGTCCACCCCCTTCCCGCATCTTTCGAAACGCCGCCCGCACCTGATCTGCGGTGTAGCCCTCGGGGACCGGTACCTCCCGGCCCATCATGCTGACCGTCTCGACCTTCGGGCCGTCACCATTGGCGGTGGCGGGTGCCTCGCCGGGTTGACTCACCGCCTGCCGGGCCTCGCGCACCTCCTCCATGACGGCCTCGGGATCCATCCCGAGCACCATCGCCGCCGAGGCGACGTCCTGGTCAGTGCGCAGGGCCGCTGCAGGCACGGCCACAACTCCCTCGCGCTCGCCAATGTGCACCTCGACCTCGGCGTTCATGCCGGGCTTCAGCATGTCGTTCGCGTTGGCGATCCGCACAAGCACCGGGAACATCGTGACGTTCTGCTGCACGAGTGCCTGCGGCTCGATCTTGAGCACCCTCCCGCGGAAGGGCCGGTTGGGATAGGCCTCCACAATGATCGTGACGTCCATGCCCCGCTTGATCTTGCCAATGTCTGTCTCGTCAACCAGCGTGCGCACCTGCACGGTGTCGAGGTTGGCCATCTGGAACAGGACGGCGCCGCCCCCCACGTTCGAGGTCGCCGACTGAATGACGGTGCCGACTTCGACGTTCTTCTGGATGATCACGCCGCGGCTGGGTGCGCGCACGTCGGTGTCGTCGAACGCGATCTGGGTGTCCTCAACGTTGCGTTCCGCCCGGATCAGCTGGGCGCGCGCGTTGGCGGCTGACAGGACCGCGTCCTCGTACTCCGTCTCGGTGATCGACTGCGTCCTGTACAACTCCACGGCACGTTCGAGCTGCGCCTCCGCGTTCTTCACGGACGCCTTGGCCACATCGAGATCGGCCTGGGCCTGCCGCAGCGCATTGCTTGGCACGCGCGGATCGACCTTGACGAGCAACTGGCCCGGCGCGACCACATCGCCGACGTCCACGCGCACCTCGAGCAGTTCACCTGACGCTTTCGACTTGATGTCGACCGTCAGGATCGGTTCGATGGTGCCCGCCGCGCTCGCCGATACGGTGATGTCCCGCGTGGACACCGGTACCATCTGGTAGACCGGGGCCTCCGGCTCCTCCCCGCATCCGACGAGGAAAAGCACCGCGGCCGTCACAACTCCCATGTATCGTCGCATCTGTCCGTTCTCGTTCATGCCGTCTTCGTGGTGATCTCGTCACGCTCGATCAACCCGTCGAGCAGGTGCACCTGTCGGTTCGCATGCGCAGCGATGTCGTGCTCGTGCGTGATGAGGAGGATCGTCTGTCCCTGGTCGTGCAGTCCCTCGAGCACTTCCATGATCTCGGAACTCGTGTGACTGTCGAGGTTCCCTGTCGGCTCATCGGCGAGCAGGATGCTTGGTTGGTTGACCAGGGCGCGCGCCATCGCGACGCGCTGCCGCTGTCCGCCCGACAGCTCGTTGGGCCGGTGCTCCATGCGATCACCGAGACCCACCCGCTCCAGGGCGTTGGCCGCCTGCTCGCGCCGCTTCTTGGACGAGACCCCGGCGTAGATCAGCGGTAGCTCGACATTGTGCAGCGCGCTCGCTCGCGGGAGCAGGTTGAACGTCTGGAACACGAATCCGATCTCTTTGTTGCGGATCCGTGCCAGCTCGTCGTCGTCGAGCTCGCTCACCTTCTGGTGGTTGAGCCAGTATTCGCCGGCGGTCGGCGTGTCCAGACAACCGAGCAAGTTCATCAGCGTGGATTTCCCGGAACCCGATGGCCCCATGATGGCTGTGAACTCGTTGCGGCGCACTTGGAGGTCAACGCCCTGGAGCGCGCGCACGACTTCGGTCCCGACCTGGTAATCGCGCTTCAGCTTGTACGTCAGGATGATGATATCAGCCTGCGGGATGTCACCGGTCTTGAACTCCATGTGCCGAATGTTACTCATAGCTCTCTCCCGATCAGGGCTTCGATCTGTGCCTTGGCGACGAGGTAATCGAATCTGGCTCGCACGATATCGACTTCGGCCTGATCGAGGCTGACCTGGGCGGTCAGCACGTCGACGATCGTGGCCATGCCGAGTCCGTAGCGCTCTCGCTGGACCCGCAGTCCTTCGTCAGCGGCGGCGAGGCTCGCTTGGGCGATGCTGAGGCTCTGCTCGGCCGAAGCGAGCGATGCGAGGTACTGGGTGAGCTCGGCCTGCACCGCCCGCCGGGCGTCATCCGCCTGTGCCTGGGCGGTCGTGCGACTGGAGGCACTGCGGGTGACGCTTGCCTCACGGCCGAATCCGTTGAACAGCGTCCAGCTCAGTCGCAGGCTCGCATTCCACGACGATCGCCAGTCCCAGGAGTTGCCTGTCTCGACCGAACCGGTCGTCTGGACGACCGGGGAACCGGATAGCGAGCGGCTGTATGAAGCGCTGATAGTGGGGAAGTACGCCGCGCGCGCGACGGCCACCGATGCCTCCGCCACCTTCACCGCAGCGTCTGCCTGCATCACCGACGGCGCCTGGGCGACGGCCTCCATCCGCAACTGCACCGTGTCGAGAACGACCGGACGCAGCAGGCTCGAGTCGCGCGCTGCTCGGACGCTACCGTCCACGCCGATGAGCCTGGCGAGATTCGCTTCGGCCGTGGCGCGCGCCGTCTCGGCCTGCAGAAGCTGCAGCTTCGCGTTTCCCAACTCGACCGTGAATTGCAAGGTGTCCGACCGAATAGCCGATCCGGCGGCC
>JBDHDN010000381.1:0-4167 GCA_039591485.1 Gemmatimonadota bacterium | reverse complement strand
GCCGGTGGCCAGTCCACCTTTGACGATGTTCTCGGCCGTGGCGAGCCAACCAGTGCTTGCCGTGTTGCCGGCGACCAGCTCGTTGCTCGACCAGGACGGCGGCGCGTTGTTGAGCACGGTGCGAACCACGGCGTCTTCCTGCTGCTCGCTCGCCAGGATCGGCGCCACGGCAACGACGAGCCCGGAGAATCCGGCCGACGTGGCATCCGCCTCGTCGATGAGCTTCTCGCGCAGACCCAGTGCGCCGTCTTCCCACCACTCCTTGCAGGTCGGCTTGCCCCAGGTTGGCGGCGAGGCCGGGGTGTACTCCGTATCGCGCGCCGGGTTGTACGCCCAACCGGGGATCTGTTTTGTCGGGCGCAGGCTGTCGTAGAAGCCGGCCGTGTCGCGATAGACGTGCGACCCCATCCAGTCCGGATCATCGTCACCGTAGGTTGTCAGGATGCCGGCGACGGCCGCTGTCGCGGGTCGCTCCGCTTGGTACTTGGAACGCGCCGGCACGTAGCACTCGCTGAAGAAATCGCTCGCCTCTTGCCGCAAGCGCGGATCGGCGATGGTCGCGAGTCGTGCCTGTTGCTCGTAGGTGCGCAGATCGCTGGCCGCAGGCAGACCCTCGACCACCGCGTGATTGAATCCGGAGGTCATCGCGAGCACGGCATACCACCACACCGGAATGTTCACGGTCGCCGGTGAGCCGGTGAAGCCCGCGGCGCCATACGTGCTCTGGGGCGCCGCGACGGTGGCAGCCGCCGGCGTCGGATCGGTCAGCGTCGGTTGCGGCACGTAGCTCAAGGTCCCCGCGTTCAGCGGGGTCAGCGCGGCGGGTTGGCCGGCCAGCACCACCACCAGGAGCGCGATGAAAAGCTCGATCTCCATACGCCGCAGCGACAAGCCCGTGACGGTCCCGAACTCGCCGCCTTCGGCCGGTTCCCGCCAGTTGTCGATGAGGATGCCGAGAAAGGGCAGATAGACGATGCCAGTGCCGACCAGCACGTTCCACAGCACGCCGTAGAACGCCCAACCGAATAGGGTCGTGAAGAGCTCGAGGTAGCTGTCGACGCTCATGCGGAATGCACCGCCGCGCTGAAGAAGCGGCCGAGCAGGTTCTGGCCGATGATGAGCTCGATGACGAGTAGCCAGCCGACGACACGCCAGCGCAGGGCCATCCAGCGCGCCCGCGCGGCCTCGTCGTCCGCGCGCGACCGAAGCGATGAAAGCCAAGGCCAGACCACCGCCAGCGCACCGATGAGTGCGAGTCGCAACCCGCCCAAGAGCGGCCTCAAACGGTCCACGCGTTCCGACACGATCGCCAGGGAGCTGAGCTCAACTGCCTGCCACAGGACGACCCCCACAACGATCACGGCGGCGGCCGCAACCAGCGACAGGGTCAGGAACCAACGTCCGCGCAATTCGGTAGCGTTACTGCACGCGGCCATTGCTAAGCGGCCGCGGGTCGATGGGTTCGGCTTGCGGGACGTTGAGCGCCGCCTGGCGTCGGGCGGCGGCGCGCTGCAGCAGCACCGTCACCGTGTCGGAGACCACCTCGCGGCGTACGCGGGTCTCGAACAAGAGACTCTCGATCTCCTTGTCGAGCTCGGCGAGCGCCGTATCGGCATGCTCACGCGCGACCTCGGTGGCATACACCTCGGGTACCTGGCGACCGGAGAGCAGCAGGCGCCGCGCATAGAGCGCCTTCTCCACCGTCCGGGCCGTGCTGATTTCCGCAACCAGCCGACCGATGATGAGCCCCTGCTCGGTCGCCGGCATTTCTCGGATCGCCTCGACGACCTGGCGGGTCACGGCTACGCCCGGTGCGGTGACGAGTTCGAGATTGGCGAGCGTCGGCGCGGTCGCCCCGCTCACCAGATTCTGCAACTCGACGGTGACCGCGGTGGACTCGGTATAGAGCTTCGGCAGCAAGCCCGTTCCCGGAATGCTGTCTTTGCGGCAGGTGTCGCAAGTGGTGACGATGTTCTCACCCACCACGTCGACTACCCAGTTCCGCGCCGCGACCGGCGTCGGCCAGACTTCGGACAAGCGCGTGGCCGAGGCAGGAGGCACCGGGCCCGTCGCCGTGATCGGACGGTTCATGTTGATGTTGTAGCCCGCCTGCACGATGTCCCCGGTGAACTGCAGCACGGGTTGACCGGCGCCGCCGGCCGGGCCTCCGATCCAGGGCACGCCGTTGTCGCCGTTCGAGCCTTCCACCGAATCCTTGGCGGTCACGGCATCGTTGCCGCCGATGCCCATCTGCATCTTCCAGTCGTTGCCCTTCGACAGGGTGATGAGATCCGCGTACGGATTCTTGCCCTGTGCGATCTCCGCCTCCATCTGCTCGCAGGATTTCGTGGCGAGCTGCATGGTCTCCTCCGCCTTGAGCAGCGCGTTCTGGAACAGGTCGTAGAGTCCGGGATTGGCGCGCTGGAGGATCAGCGCCGGCAGCGCCGCGATCGCCGACGACGCGGCCGCCGTCATGGCATTCATCATGTCGTCCACCCCGGACTTGATGTTGTTCAGGGTGTTGGTCACCGCGAGCACCGGATCGAACTTGCCGCAGCTGTAGCCGAGCCCGAGCTGAGCCGAGCCGCCGAGAGTCACCGACACCACCGAGGGATTCGCTGGCGCGGAAACCGGTTCTGCCCCGCCGATCTCGTAGTACCAGAGGCCGTCCTCGGTCGGGCCTTCGGCGGCGTGGGCGACACCGACGCTCAGGGTTGCAAACAGGACGACGAGTGCGGCGCGGTGCAGAGTTTGAGTGGCAGGCTTGCTCATGGCGGGTACGCAATCCAGTTGATGTCGAACAGGAACCACTGGCCGCGCCGGCTGCAGCACTGGTAGGGCCGCCAGAGGTTCCAGGCGTAGTCGCCGGCCGAATCGACGCGGCCACCACCCCATCCGGCGAGGCCGACCAGGTCATTGGTGCCGAACACACCACAGCTCGCCTCGGGGCGAGGCGTCAGCATCTGCCAGGTGCCGGTGCGGGCATCTTTCTCAACGAGCGGACCAGGCGGCCAGACACGCTGGCTGCCCGAGCTGGGACCGCTGAGCGGTATATAGATGTGTGGCTGCCCCGCTCGGGTGACGATGTCGCCGGCGCGCTGCGCATTGACGGCCGCAGCCTTGGGCTCTTCCGCCTGGGTCGTCCAACCGGTGCGAGGATGAACGCTGCCCCAGGTCTGCAGCGGCCAGGTACCTACCTCGCGCAGCCCCGGGATCCAGCTCGCGGGATAGAAAATCTCCGGGATCTCCTGTCGCCAGGAGAGCGCATCGAGGCCAGACTGAAAGTACGGAACGAAGCTCGTCGTCTGCGATTCACACAGGAGTCCTACGCCGGCGACGACGCCGGACCGCGTGCTCAGCGGATGACCGATGGCATCGGTCTCCCGGAACACCAGGTTCCGGTGGTCTCGACGATCGCCAGTCCCCTCGGTACGGTTGCCGGCGCTGTCGATCGGCACGGGTAGCAGCGCCCCGAGCAATCCGCTGGCCGCAGCACGTTGGGCCAAACCGAGCGTCGCGCGGATCTCGGTCCAGGGGTTGCCGCCGAGCTCGTTGTAGACACTCACCACCAGGTCGGGGTTGTAGTGGCCCACCTTGAGCGAAGTGCGTACACGGCAGCCGGTCCACGAGCAGCGCAGCCAGAAACACATGCCCACCGGCATCCAGCGCATGCAGGCAAAAGTCGCGGCCGTGGTCTGGGCGAAAATCCCGGGCGTGGTGATGGTGGCCGCATGAGTCAACGGCGGGGCCAGAAATATCACCGCCAGAAAGAATCGTGTGAGGCTACGCCACTTCATTGCGATCGAGCCTCGCGCCAGGCTTCGTATCGTGCGACTGCCTCGACCAGATCTGTGACGCCGTAGAGCACGGCAGTGCCGTTGACGACGATGGCGGGATAGCGATCGACGCCATACTGCACGGCCTTGGCCAACCCGATCGCGGCGTCCTTCGCGGGGGCCATGCGGGCGTCGTCCAACTCGCCGATGCGCCGCAGTGCTTCGACCTTTGCCGCGTCAGCGTCAGCCGGCAGGTTCTGTGAAAGCGTCGATTCGAACTGCTCGAGGCCGTCTACGGCATAAACGGTGACGGTCGCTCCCTGCAGTCGGCGATCATCCTGGCCACTGACCGGGAACTCTGCCGCGGTGAACACTTCGAGGTTCAGCAACT
>JBDHDN010000380.1:0-4171 GCA_039591485.1 Gemmatimonadota bacterium | reverse complement strand
TGACCGCGGCTGTCGCAGCAACCATCTGGTACTTCTCGCGACTGCCGCAGGACCGGATCGAGACCGTGTCGAACGTGGTCGCGAACACGATGCTGTTCGGGATCATCGCCCTGTTTATCGCAATGGCGCTGGTCCGACGTGTCAACGTCTACGAGGCATTCATCGAGGGGGCCAAAGACGGCTTCCCCGTCGTGGTCAAGATCATCCCGTATCTCGTCGCCATCCTAGTCGCGATCGGCGTGTTCCGCGCGTCCGGCGCGATGGAGTTGCTCGTGTCGGGCATCGGCGCGGCCTTCGCCGCCGTCGGAATCAACACCGACTTCATTGAGGCGCTGCCGACCGCCCTGATGAAGCCGTTGAGCGGGAGCGGCGCGCGCGGGATGATGGTCGACGCGATGCAGACGTACGGTGCGGACTCATTCGTTGGGCGCCTTGCGAGCACGTTCCAAGGCGCAACCGACACGACCTTTTACATCATCGCCGTGTACTTCGGCTCGGTCGCGATACGCAGGACCCGCCACGCCGTGACTTGTGGACTGATCGCCGACCTGACCGCCGTGATCGCCGGGATCTTCATCGGGTACCTGTTCTTCCATTGACCAGAGCAGGGGGGGCGTCGCCCGCGCCCGTGGACATCCCGTCCTGAGCTGATTGCTCGAGCCCGTCGCCAGTTCGGAGTCATCACCTCGCCGCTGGCCCGGGGCACCGATGCTTGTTACCTTCACGGCTCTGCAAGACGAGTCGCCGTCCCGACCGTTCCACCCGTTGAGAGGAAGTGCCGTGTCAGGGAACGCAGCCGCCAGGCGCAAGGGCGCCGCTCCGCCGGCCCAGCATCATGACGACATCATCTACCCGGAGCGCTTGCCGTTCCTGCTCGTTCATCTCGCCTGTCTCGCCGCCATATGGACAGGGGTCGGCGTCGAGGCACTGATTCTCTGTGCCGTGCTCTACGTGGTCCGGATGTTCGGAGTGACCGCCGGGTATCACCGGTATTTCTCCCATCGCGCGTTTCGCACCAGTCGCGTCGGCCAGTTCGTGATGGCGCTGCTCGCGCAAAGCTCGGCCCAGCGCGGCATCCTGTGGTGGGCCGCGAAGCACCGCCACCACCACAAGCACTCCGACTCGGAACTGGACGTCCATTCGCCCCGACACCACGGCTTCTGGTACGCTCACCTCGGCTGGATCTTCCAGCGCGAGCACAGCGAGACCGACCTGTCGGCCGTGCCGGACCTCGCGAAGTACCCCGAACTGGTCTGGCTCGATCGGCATCCCTATCTCCCAGCCACGATCCTCGCCATCGGCACCTGGCTCGTCGCCGGCTGGCAAGGGCTGGTCGTCGGCTTCTTCTGGAGCACGGTGCTGCTCTATCACGGCACGTTCTTCATCAACTCGCTGGCGCACGTCCACGGCACCCAGCGGTACGTGACGGGAGATGACTCCCGCAACAACTGGTGGCTGGCGCTCATCACCCTCGGTGAGGGCTGGCACAACAACCATCACGCCTATATGGCGTCGACCCGCCAGGGATTCCGCTGGTGGGAGGTGGACCCGACCTACTACGCGCTCAAGACCCTGTCGTGGGCGGGTGCCGTGTGGCAACTCAACCAGCCGCCGGCGGATCTGGTCCGGAACGAGAAGAAACTGGGACGGGGCACGGTCGAGAAGGTCGCGCGGCACCTCGTTGCGAACCTCTCGGTCGAGAGCATCGTCGAGCAGGTACGAGAGTCGTGGGAGCGGACCCCTATCCTCGAGCAACTGCGTGCGCGTGCCGGGGGTGCACGAGCGAGTGCGGCGGCGCTGCTGGCCGGGGTACACGTGCCGCACGTGCCGACGACGGACGAACTCCGGACCCTGGCCCGCGAGATGTATGCGGCGACGCCGTCGCTCGACGACATTGCGACCCGGGCACGCGAGCTCATCCTCGAAAGCGTCGCATCGGAGCTGCTGACCACGCCCAGCCCGGCATAGGGAGTGCCACAGGCGGCGCACGCCGGCTGGGGTGATCTCGACTGGCGCAATTGCCGCGCGGTTGGTGTAGTATTCCGACCCCGCGTGCCGTGATACCCAACCGTCACCATGTCAGAGCCGCATGGCCGATCCGCTCGACCGCCTCAAGGCTGCGCTTGCCCGACGCTACGACGTCGAGCGCGAGTTGGGCCGCGGTGGGATGGCGACCGTCTACCTGGCCGAAGACCTGACCCACGGCCGCAAGGTCGCGATCAAGGTCCTGCATCCGGAGCTTGCCGCATCAATCGGACCGGAGCGGTTCGTGCGCGAGATCGACATCGCCGCGCGGTTGAATCACCCGCACATCGTCCCCCTGTTCGAGAGCGGCCGGCTGGCTGATCCCGAGCGACCCTCCAACGATGTTCTGTATTACGTCATGCCCTATGTCGAGGGCGAGTCGCTCCGTGACCTGGTTCGCCGGGCTGGCAAGCTCTCCCCCGAGCGGTCGCTGCGAATTGCCGAGGAAGTCGCCGGGGCGCTGGGATATGCCCATCGACAGGGCATCGTGCACCGAGATGTGAAGCCGGCGAACATCCTCTTGTCCGACGGTCACGCGGTCGTGGCGGACTTCGGCATTGCCCGGGCCCTGAATGCGGCGCGCGGCGGTGGCCTCACCGAGGTGGGCATGGCCATTGGGACGCCCGAGTACATGAGTCCGGAACAAGCACTCGGTGGCACCGACATTGACGGGCGCGCCGACATCTACGGACTCGGGTGCGTCTTGCATGAGATGCTGTCTGGAACCCCTCCCTTTACGGGAAAGACACCGCAGAGCGTCGTCGCCCAGGCGGTCACCGGAAAGCGCGCAAGACTCGAGGACGTGCCCGCTGCCGTGCGACAGGTCGTCGCTCGCGCCATGTCCATGGAACCGGCCGACCGATTCGCCTCGGCGGAGGAGCTGAGCGAAGCACTGAGTGCCGCTCGCATCGCCTTGCACCCGGCCCGCAGGACTCGGCGGGCGCCGATTGCCCTGACGATCGCCGGGGTCGCTGCCGTGGCGGCGGCAGTCGCCCTGTGGCAGCGTCCCCAGACGACGCCGGTCGCGGCGGACGCCCAGGTCATTGCGGTCCTACCCTTCGCGACTTCAGGCCCCGATGTCGAGCTGCTCGGCGAGGGCATGGTCGATCTGTTGACCACCAACCTCAGCGGTGTGGGCGGTATTCGGATGGTCGATCCCCGGCTCGTGCTGCGTCGGTTTGCGGAGGAGCGTGCCTCCGGACCGGTGAGCTTGGACCGGGCCCAATCCATTGGCCGTGACGTCGAAGCCCGCGCCATCCTCACCGGCAGCGTCGTGGAGGTCGGTGACGCCGTGCGCTTGCGGGCCGTGCTTCACACCGTAGATGACGTCGAACTGGGCGGCACGACGGTCGACGGGCCGATCGAGCAACTCCTGGCAATGGTGGACAGCCTCAGCGTGCGTCTCCTCAGCGAGATTTGGCGGTCGAGCGAATCCCTGCCGGACGTGCGGCTCAGTGCCGTGACGAGTGGATCGGTCGAGGCGGTGCGCGACTACCTTGCGGGCGCGCAGTTCGCGCGGCGGGCTGCTTGGGATTCGGCGATCGCGCACTTCGACCGGGCGGTTGCCGCGGATTCGGCCTTCGCGCTCGCCCACATCCTGCTTGCAGACGCCTACTGGTGGGTCGATGGACCCGCCTCGCCTCGCGGACAAGAGCACCTGGAGTGGGCCGTGGCATTTCAGGACCGCCTGCCCCCACGTGAGCGACTCCTGGCGAGGGCTGTGCAGGCCTTCGCCGGTGATCGGGTGTCGGGCGTGGATTCCATGCGCCGATTCGTGGAACGGTATCCACGCGACGTGTTCGGCTGGATGGCAATGGGTGAAGTGCAGTTTCACTCAAACGACGTCCTCCAACTCGGCCCCGAAGACCTGCGTGCGCCCTTCGAACGAGCGACCGAGCTGGATTCGACCTACGTTCCGGCCTACTTCCACCTCGTCGAGTTGGCCCTCACTCAGGGTGACAGCGTGAGCCTTGCGGGGTATCTCGAGCGGCTCGATGCAATGGCTGCGTACGAAGACCATCGACAGCAGCACCGCTTGGCGATGGCGATTGTCTGGGGCGCGGAGGACTCGCTGGCCGCCAGGCTCGAGCGCCTTTTGGCGGTGCCGGATGACGCCGTGATGGCGGTGGGGCAGGCCCTCGAGGTC
>JBDHDN010000379.1:0-4185 GCA_039591485.1 Gemmatimonadota bacterium | reverse complement strand
CCTGGGCATGCCCGCGGGGCGCCAGCAGGAGGACGGCCACCGCGATCGGCATCCATCCGGGTGGACGTCGCACGGGGCTCCTACGGTCCCTGCTGGTCGAGGATCCGGATGGCGTCGCGGAACCTGCGAGCGGCGTCGAAGTCGCCCGTGCGCCGGTACAGGCCCATGAGCAGCTGATAGAGCGTGCGTCGCTCGTCGAGCGACAGGTCGGCCTCCCGCTCGAGCGCCTGCGACGCGCTTGCCGTGGCGAGCGTCACGTTACCCTGCACGAGCGTGGCGACTTCGAGATAGGCTACCCCCTGCCCGGCCCATGTCACCCGGCTTGCCTGCTCGAAGTACTTGAGTGCCGTGCGGTTGTCCCGTTGCTCGTGCAGGAAGTCGCGGCCGACGTTCAGGCAGATCGTGCCATAGTCGTCAAGATACCGCTGGGCGGTGGAGTCCAAGGGCACGCCCGCCGAATCGACCGGTGTACGACGCACGAGGTCCTGCAGTCTGACAGCGGCCTCCTCTGCATGCCCGAGGTTGTAGTCGACGATGGCGAGGCGCCACTCGGTCTCGTCCACGGCGCGAGCGGCGCTTAGGGTCGGAAGCAGCGCCACGTACCCCGCGCGCGCCGCGCCCAGCTCGCCCGCCTGTTCCATCGCCATCAGCGAGTCGCGGGCAAAGCTCGACGCGATGTTGCCGTCATCCCACCCCATCCACGCGAGCTCGCCATCGATGTACGCCGAGTCCTCTGGCATCTGCGCGAACCGGAGCGCCCGGCGGAAGGACACCTCCGCCCGCTCCGTATCGTGCCGCCGCACGTGCATGTCGGCTTCGGCTCGCATGTAGGTGAACACCAGCGACGTATCGAACGCCGCCGTACCGGCGGGCACCAGATCGTACGTGGCCTCGTACACGACGGCGGCGCGCTCGTAGTTTTCCGCCGCGGCGCCCCAGTCCTCGAGGAAGTAGTAGTTGTTCGCGAGCAGCGCGAACACCGAGTGCTGGTCGGGCGTGAGGCGCGTCAGCTTCTCGAGCTCGTCGATGGCCTGTTGATAGGCTTCCGCCCGACCCAAGCGCCGCGCCTGGAGCTCATAGACCCGTGACAGCCACAGCTTGCTCCGTGGGTCGAACGGATTCAGCGCGTACGCCGTCTCCAGGGCGGCTTGGGCGCTGTCGAGGAGGATGGAGGTCTGGCGCGCGAGCGCTTCCGCCTCCAGGTCCGACTCCCGTAGCAGCCGGTCCAGCTCGAGCAACGTTTCACCACCCGTGGCTACCGCTTCCTGCGCGCGCGCCGAGTCGTCGGCCGTCACCTCGCGCAGGGAATCGGCTCGGGCCGTGAGCGCAGCCCAGATCGAGTCGCTCCGCTCCACCTGTGCTCGTCCGGCCTCCTGCAGCGCTGCCGCCTGTTCCTGCTGAGCCAGAGACACGAAGGACGCGTCCGCGACCGAATCCGCGTGCACGGCCGCCGCGCTATCGACACCAGCCGGTACGACCGTCGGAGCAGCGATCGGCGGCGGCTCCGGAGGAGGAGGCGCGCCGGCGCAGGCGCCGAGCATCGCCGCGAACGCAGCCGCGCGCCCGATGCCGGACACCATCGAACGTGACGAGCGGAATGCAGTCATCATCGGCGGCTCGCGGCCTCCCACCATGACAAGAAGATGTTGTAGAACTCCTGTGCCCGTTCGTCCGACGCGGCCCGACGCTGCGAGTCCACGGTCATGATCTCGCCCTCGATACGACCCACGATCCCCTCGCGCAGCGACCGGCTCCGGGCCTGGAATCCCCGATCGATGAGGTAGACGGAGTGATCGCCTTCCACGAGCACGATGTGCAGTTCCCGAAGAGCCTCGTTGTACATCAGGTACAGTTCAAACTGCCGGTCACCAGCCTGGAACGGCTCGGCTGCCGTCAGGAGCGACGGGAAGTAGTTCAAGTGGACCCGCACTCCCACCGGAAGCTCCGCCGAGTGCTGGCGCATCCAGCTCGCGAGATCGTCGACCGCGATGGCTTCGAAGCTTTCCGCACCGTAGTCCTTGAGCTCGACGTCCGTCGCGAGCTCCGCTCGTGCGGCGCGCTGCGTCGGTGCCTCGACCGTGATGGCGATGTCGTCGGTCGGCGCGGTCGCCGCCACCGCGGCCTCACGTCGTTGCGGACGCGCACCCACCTCGAGCCCGCCGCCATCGGCGCCCGGGCGGGGCGCAGGATTGCGGGCGCGAGGAGGCGTGGCCGGAGCCAATTCTTCACCGGCACCGCCGAAGATCTCGCTGAAGCGAGACTCCCCGGGGTCGGCTTCGAGCCCTCCGAGCGCGTCCGCGGCCCTCGCGTCGCGCGCAACCCCGGTGCCGCCCACTCCGTCATCTGCCGCTCCGAACCGCCGAGTCAGCTCATCGATCGCGGAACCGACTTCCTGATCCAGCGCACTGGTGCTCGCCGCCTCGGGTGCGGGCTCGTCGTCCTCGGCGGTCGGTGCCGCCGGTTTCGGCGGGGCCGTGTACCGTTCGAGAAACAGCGGATCGAGCTTCCGGACATGGTCGCTCGCCGATCCCAGGGTCGGGACCGGCATGCCGCGAAGCGTCGCATACAGACACGTCATCAGCAGCAGCGCACCGACCGTCGCCACGAACCGTTGGCGGCCTCTGTCCGCTCTGGGGGCCGGCAGGATCACGATCGCCCCGTGGCGCACGCGATCATGCGCCCTCCCCCAGATCGAAGTCCGTCTGCAGGCTCTTGTCGACCGCGAGCCGATCGCATACGTCCATCACGTCCACGGTCCGCTGCACGATCGATCCAGGGTGTGGGCTGATCAGCACGACGAGCTCCCGACCGGCGTCATGCTGCTCGTCCTTGAGACGCCGCAGCAGCTCCCCCAACAGGTCGGCACGCTCAAACCCAGCCGCCATGACCCCACCGCTCGCAGGGTCGGCGACCGTGAACGTGCCGTCCGACGCGATGGCGACCGTCACGAACGTCCGTTCCACTTCCTCCACGGGGACCTGTTCGACCGGCGCGACCTGCGAGAGCTCGACCTGCGAGAGGCTCTCGATGCCGCTGATCATGACGAACCCGAACAGCACGATGAGGCCGATATCGATGAAGCGAATCAGGAAACCGCGGCTCGTCATCGTCGTCAGGCGTCGGGAGGTTGGAGTTGGACCTCGAAGGCCTTCGGCACGCCGAGGACATCGCAGACCTGAGCGGCCTCGACGAGGAACAGCATCGGCGTGTCCCAGCTCGCGCGGATGCGGACCTTGACCGGTGCGTCGCCGAGCGCTTCGAGTCGCTGTGTCAGGAACTGGTAGAGCGCGTGACCGCCCTCCACGGCCAGCCGCTCGTCGTTCACCAGATAGACGCCGTCCCCGCGGATGCCGACGAAGACGATCTCCTCCAGCTCGGGCGGCGGCGGCGGCGTCTCCGAGCTTTCCGGGAGGGTGATCGCCGTCTCGCGAATACTGGAGATGCTGATGAACCCGAACAGGAGGATCAGCACCACATCCACGAAGCGAACGATGAACCCGGACCGTCGCATCGGCCGCCTACACTTCGGTTCCGAAGGCGACGAACTCGAGACCGGCCGCCTCCCCTTCCACAGTCGCGACGACGGTGTTGGCACCCGCCTCGCTCGAGACCGCGAACGGGGTCTTGGCCAGCCCGCTCGCGTCGGTCTTCAGGTGAGCCTCTGCGCCGTGCCGGCCCAGGCGGCCCTGGCCGTGCTTGACCTCGAAGTGGACGGCGACGCCGGCGACCGGATTGTCGAACTTGTCGAACACGCGCACACCCATCGGCTGAGGCAGCTTCATTCCGGCCACCGCCGCCTGGTTATTGCCTTCGCGCTGCACTCGATGCGGCGCACCCGGATCGACCCGCAGATCGACCCGACGATCCGCCCCCGGGCGTCCCGGAACGGCGGCTACGAGGTGGTAGCTCCCCGCCGCCGTCGGCGCCTGCCACGCGAAGCGGAGCGATCCCGCCGCGTCTGAGTCACCCTTGAACTCTCGGCCGCCGCCAGGCAACGCACCTGCATTCGGGGGCAGGGTGACGACCACCGGCACGCCGCGCACCGGTTGTCCCCCGTCACGGCGGACACGCACCTCGAGGTCGTGCAGCATCTCTCCCGCGCGTGCCACGTAACCCGCGGACTCGCTCTCCAGATACACCCAATCGGATGCCGCCGCTTCCGGAGTCGGCGCAGCTGCCTGCGCC
>JBDHDN010000378.1:0-4186 GCA_039591485.1 Gemmatimonadota bacterium | reverse complement strand
GGATGGACCTCCTGCAACCGCTGCTCGAGGCCGGGGGCATCGCGCCCCGCGGCACGATCGTCCTCGGCACCGTGCGGGGCGACCTGCACGATATTGGGAAGAACCTGGTAGGCATCATGCTCCGCGGGGCGGGATTCGAGGTGATCGACCTGGGTCACGATGTGGCGCCGGAGCGCATGGTCGAGGTGGCACGGGACCAAGGCGCGATCATCATCGGCATGTCTGCCCTGCTGACGACCACCATGCCCGTCATGCGTGAGGTCGTCGACCGTCTCCGGGAGGCTCGCCTCGACGCCGACGTCAAGACGCTGGTCGGAGGCGCGCCGGTTACCGAGGAGTTCGCGAAGCAGATCGGGGCCGACGCATATGCCTACGATGCGGCGAACGCCGTCGAGGTGGTGAAGCGGCTGAGCAACCTCGGCTGATGGCTTCGTTCAGTGAGCGCATCGCGGATGCGGGGGTGCTGGTTGGCGATGGCGCACTCGGGACACTGCTGCTCGAGCGCGCTCTCCAACCGGGACAGGCACCCGAGGCAGTCACACGGGATCATCCGGAGATCCTCGCCGACATCGCCGGTCAGTACCTCGCGGCCGGTGCGGACGTCGTCGAGACCAATACATTCGGCGCGTCCCCACTCAAGCTGGCCCTCACCGGACTCGACGCGCACGTCAGTTCGCTCAATCGGGACGCCGTGCGCATTCTCCGTGATGCCGTCGGCGGGCGCTGTCTGATCGCCGCGTCCGTGGGGCCGTGCGGTGGCCTGCTCGAGCCGTACGGCGAACTGTCGACTGACGAAGTCTACCGCAGCTTCCGCACACAGATCGAGCATCTCCTCGCTGAGCGCATCGACGCCGTCTTCGTCGAGACGATGACCGACCTCACCGAAGCGATGCTCGCCGTCCGCGCCGTGAAGGACCTCGACCCCCACGTACCAGTGGCGGCGATGATGACGTTCGATCCCTCACCGCGCGGTTTTTACACGGTCATGGGAGTGAGCATCGCGCAGGCTGCCTCGGGCCTCGCGGATGCTGGCGCGGACCTCGTCGGCTCCAACTGCGGTAATGGGGTCGAGCAGATGGTCGTGATGGCAGCAGAGTTTCGGCAGCACACCACGTTGCCGCTCGTGATCCAACCGAACGCCGGCCTGCCGAAGGCGCGGGGCGGACAGATCGTATACGACGAGACACCAGCACAGTTTGCGAAAGGAGCGGAGGCGCTGGCCCGACTGGGCGTGTCGCTGATCGGAGGCTGCTGCGGCACGACACCGGAACACGTCCGTGCCATCCGCGCGATACTGGACCGGACGGTGCCTACTCCCCCCCGAGGGAGCACCGCCCGATTGCTCTAAGCGGAGCTGCACGGCGGCGCGGCGAGAGCTGCCCAGCCGCGCCCCTCGGCGGGCAAACACGCCGAGTGCGGATGCGGCATCGGGCTATTTGAGGGAACCCTGTTGCCGCCGTAGGTCCCCCAGTGCAGAATCCTCAGCACGCTACCGTCCCACCTCCATCGAGGAACTGCCTCCATGCGCCGACCGCACGCCTCCGCCGATTGCACCGCGCCGCTGCGCCCGTGGTTCGTCCTCCGGCACGCGATGCTGCTGCTCGTTCTCGCTGGGGGAAGCCTCCCGGCTTCGGCCCGGGCACAACCCGCTGTCGATGTCGAGGCACTGGATGCCTACTTCCGCGCGGCGCTGACCACGTGGCCCATACCAGGGTTTGCCGTCGCCATCGTGAAGGATGACTCCGTGGTACTCGCACGGGGGTACGGCGTGCGGGAGATCGACAGATCCGGACCCGTGGACGAGCACACTCTCTTTGCCATCGCGTCGAACTCCAAGGCGTTCACCTCGGCCGCGCTCGCGCGTCTTGTCGACCAGGAACGGCTCCGCTGGGACGATCGCGTCGTCGAGCACATCCCCTGGTTCGAGCTGTACTCACCGTACGTGACCGCCCAGATGCAGGTCCGCGATCTGCTGAGCCACCGCAGTGGGCTGGGCACGTACAGTGGCGACCTCGTGTGGTACGGGACGGACTACTCACGTGAGGAGGTGCTGCGGCGCATCCGCTACCTGCCGCCGGCAGGGTCGTTCCGGGCCGATTACGGCTACTCCAACGTCATGTTCCTCGCCGCGGGCCTCTTGATACCTGCCGTCACCGGGAGCAGCTGGGACGAGTATCTCGAGTCGGAGTTCTTCGGCCCGATCGGCATGGATCGGACCGTCACCTCAGTCGACAGCCTCGCACACCGTACCAACGTCGCCACACCACATGGCGAGCGGGACAGCCGAGTTCTGACGTTTCCCTGGTACAGTTGGGACAACGTTGGCCCCGCAGCGAGCGTGATCTCCAGCGTGAGTGACATGGCGAGGTGGATCCGCGTCCAGCTCAATCGTGGGACGTGGAATGGCCGTACGTACTTCAGCGAGGAGCAGTCCCGCATCATGTGGACGCCGCACGTGTCGTTTCCCGTCGCCGTACGTACGGAGGACGGTGGAGCTGCGACCCACTTCCGCGGGTACGGACTCGGCTGGGGCCTGATGGACTACCGTGGACGATTGGTCGCGAGCCACGGCGGGGCTGCGGACGGGATGTACTCGCGCGTCGTGCTGGTCCCGGAAGAACGATTGGGGATGGTGATCCTCACCAATGGCATGACAAGCCTGCAGACCGCGCTGAGCTACCGCATCCTCGACGCCTTTCTGGGTGCCGACGAGCGCGATTGGAGCGCCGAGTATCTGACGCGCCACCGGCGGGGGCAGGAGCGGTGGGCGGAGCGCTGGTCGGAGTGGGACGCGAACCGCGTGCTCGACACCCAACCCTCGCTGGCGGCGGAAGGTTACACGGGGACCTACGGCGGGGACCTCTACGGCGATGCCACGGTGCTGCTCGAGAACGGCACCCTGGTCCTGCGGCTCCTGCCCAATCCGGACCTGGTGGCGGACCTCAGCCACTGGCACCACGACACGTTCCTCATCGAGTGGCGTCACGAGTTTCCCTGGTTCGACCGGGGCTGGGCCCAGTTTGTCCTCGACAGGACGGGCGCGGTCACCGAGATGCGGCTGGACGTGCCGAACGAGGACTTCTGGTTCCAGGAGCTGGAGTTCCAGAAGCAGGACTGAGTCATTCTCACGCAAGCTCGGGGCCGCCCAGCGGGTCTCCGGCGGCCCCCACGGGATCGGACCGCACCCATTCTCCGCGTTCCATGCGGCCCTCGATCCCCTCCTCACACCGGGATCACGCAACTGCTACACGACTCCCTCGCCCCGTCGGACGAGCTTATCGACACGCTCCTCGAATACTCCCGCACGATGCCGGATCCGCAGTGCGAGGTCTTCATTGCTCAGATGGGGGGGGTGCCACCAACCGCGTGCCCGCACACGCAACGGCGCACCCACAGCGGGATGCCGAGTTCATCATGAACGCCCATGGGCGGTGGGACGACCCGGCTTCTGACGAAGTGCATTGCGTGGTGCCGTGAGCTGTTCGGTGCAGCCGCCCCTCACGCCACCGGCGGCGTGTCCGTCAACTTCATGACGGAAGAAGAACGCGAGCGCGTCTCCTCCGCATATGGGGAGAGCCTTCAGAGGCTGCGGGAGGTGAAACGCGCCTATGATCCCGGCGACCTGTTCAGGATGAACCAGAGCATTTCGCCAGCGGACTAGGACGAATACATCACCCCACCAGACCCCTGCAGCACTGACGCAACATCCGAGAGCATGGCAAGGATGCGTCGGTGCTGCAGGCTTGGGAGCGGAGATGAAATGGGATGGCCAGCGAACAAGTCGCGAACCTACGGGCGAACGCCCGAGTGACACCAAACGGGGATTCGCCGAATCAGTAAGTGGGTTGCGCGGAGGGCGAAGGTCGAGTCGGCGGACACACTCGCAACCAGGGCATTAGTAAGGCTTCCGCAGCTTCCCTCGCCCCCCGCACCGCATAGCAAGAAGCAAGAACGGGGCCAAGATACCAGAGGCGATCCTCGATCACTCCTGCCAATTCACCGGTGCGACTCTGCCGCGAAGCGACCAGTGGACGAGTATCGCGGCCACCCGGGGATGGGCGGCGAAAGCGCACCGCACCAGGGCGCGCCAGAGCCGGGCACCACGCGCATTCGAGCGGGCACTCGGCGCCCGAACCCCCACTTCCTCCCAACCACCATCGTGCCGACGAACGCAGACCTCGCCAAG
>JBDHDN010000377.1:0-4207 GCA_039591485.1 Gemmatimonadota bacterium | reverse complement strand
CACCAACCCTGGCTCCGTAACACGAGAGCGCCGGCCGCGAGCGCGGTAGACGGGGACGAGCTGGGAGAGCGCTTTTGAACCTGTGAAGCGTGGAACCACGGTGGAGCTGGTAACCTCCGTGGACAGGTTGCTCCCACGATCGCTTACCCGGACGCTCACATCGAGGGCGCCGGGCGGAAGGTTCAGGATCGTCTGGTACAGGATCGCGTCGTCGGTCCGTTGGGTCTCCGGAAAGCTGACGACCTGGATTACGTTGTCCTCTCTCGTTCGCTCGATGAGCCGCCCGCCGCGGTGGAAGGTGACCTCGACGCGGTAGCGGGCCTCGAAGACACTCTCCGTTCGTCGGAAGGTGAACGGTTGGTGGCTCATCGACAGGCCGAAGAGCGCGAGCGTGGAGTCAGGTGATGGCCCGGCGAGGTAGTGCAGGCTGCCTGTAAACGGCAGCGTCCCCTGGGCCGCCAAGAGACCCATGCCGTTGTACACACCCTCAAGATCGAAGAGCGGCGTGACATAGGTGGTCGGATCTGGCTCGGCGACGTCCCGCCCCACGCGTTGCCACGCTCCGCAGGCGCTGGCTGCCAGCGTGAGCAACACGAGCAGCGAGCGAGGCGCGTTCAGGCAACGAGTACGGAAATGCTTCATGCCCATGGACCCTGACTTGCAGAGGGAAAGCGGACTCGCTTACTTTCGCGGACTTTCCATATGCCGCAAGAGAATCTCACCGGACGGACAGTCGCCGGGTACCGCTTGCTCAAGCGAATCGGCGAAGGGGGCACCGCGACCGTGTATCGCGCAGAGCACCCCGAGCGCGGTCTGTGCGCGGTCAAGGTCCTCCGAGAACGCATGCGTAACGATCCGACAGCCGTCAAGCGGTTCCTCCGAGAAGCTGGCTATGGATCTCGCGTGCAGCACCCCGCCGTGGTCCGCACATACGACTACGGGGAGCTGGAAAGTCTCTACTATCTTGCCCTCGAGTGGGCAGAGGGTGAGCCGCTTTCGGACTTCGTACACCGCACCGGCCGGCTCGCTCCGGAGTTGGTGGTGCACGTGGTCGAGCAGCTGGCTGGGGGTCTCACGGCGGCCCACGCCGAGGGGATCGTCCACCGAGACCTCAAGCCGGAGAACATGATCTACAACCCGGAAACCCGGGAACTGAAGCTGCTCGATTTCGGCATAGCCCGCGACGCCCAACTCGACGCCGCCGACAGACTGACCCGCACCGGGTTCTTCGTCGGCACGCTGAATTACGTCGCGCCGGAGGCGCTCTCCGGAGAGCTTGTCGACGAGGCGGCGGATCTGTACAGCCTGGCCACGATCGCCTACTACCTGCTGACAGGGGTGCATCCCTACCCAGGCCGCTCGCCGCGAGAGCTGTTTCAGCAACTCCTTACCCAGGATCCGACCCCGCTCAACGAGGCCGTGCGTGGGGTCAGGTTCGCTCCGGCCTTCGAGCGGGTCATTATGAAGGCATTGTCCCGCGCGCCAAGTGAGCGGCAGCCGTCGGTGCAGGACTTCGCGCTCGCGCTGCGCACCGCGCTCGAGCAGGGTGACATTCCGGCAGCGCCAGCCTCCGAGGCCCCGGAAGCCGCCAGCGGGCTGCTGGGGAAGATGAAATCAATGTTCCGGAACAGAAGAGAAGAGTAGTAGTAGACACTACTACTACCATGCCCCGAAATCCCTCCGAGAAGCTCCGCCACGATCTTGCCGCGTTGTTGCACGCTCAATCCGTTGCGGTAGGGTCGTTTACGCTGGCATCGGGCCGCACCTCGTCGTACTACGTCGATGCCCGCAAGACAACGATGTCTGCACGCGGCCAGCAGTTGATCGGCGAATTGGCCGTGCAGGCGATCCGCGACGCCGGCTGGGCCGCCGAGGCGGTCGGCGGGCTGACGCTCGGTGCCGACCCGGTCGCCTATGCGATCGCACGGGCCAGCGTCGAACTACCGCCGATCATCGATGCGTTCACGGTACGCAAGGCCGCCAAGTCTCACGGCGGGAAGCGGCGCATCGAGGGGTGCTTCACACCCGGGATGGCCGTCGTCGTCGTGGAGGATGTGGTAACCACCGGACAGTCCGCCCTTCAAGCGATTCATGCGCTCGCTGCCGAAGGCGCCCGGGTCTCGGGGGTGCTCGCCGTTGTCGATCGAGAGGAAGGAGGACGGGGGGCCATCGAGCAAGCCGGCTATCCGCTCCGCTCCCTGATCGCGCTTGCCGACCTCCGATTACCCCCCGAAGCCTATTCGGAATAGCGAGTTGTCGCGCGCCTGACGCCTCTCCGGACTGCCTCCCGACGGTGTCCGGGATCCGACACCCCATAGTCGAGGGGACGGAATGTCCGGAAGACTGGCCGATACGGGGCAATCAGACGCGCGACAAAGTGCTCAAGCGCCGTTTCGAGTGTGTAGCGCTGACGGAATGCTGCCGCCGTGATTCCGAGGACAGAGCGCACATGCCGGCCGAAGCTCTGCGGTGACGAGTACTCCAGTCGATAGGCTGCATCCGCTATCGAGAGTGCGGGCGCCCGGAGGAGGCCAGCAGCGTAGAGCAGCCGCACCGTGGCGAGGTAGCGCTTTGGCGACGGCAAGCGAGCGCGGAAGAACCGCGACATGAGCGTCGAGGGACTGACCCCGATCCTTCCGGCCAGTGCACGAACCGTGGCCGTTGACGGAGCAAGGCGGATCAGCGCATCGAAATAGGAGCGGCAGGAGGGGGTGGCGGCATCGAGCGCCGGCAGCACGCGGCCGCGGATGTGAGCCGCGACGGGCGTCGTGGGGTCCCCCAGTAGCGCCCGGAGCTCCTGCCAGCCGTCTCGGACATTGAGGTCCAGTACGCGCCTCACACCGCACGCGCCAAGATCGAGGAGCCGTTCCGTCGTATTGGTCGAGTACCGGGAAACGACGGCCACAATGGCGACGCCCGGAAAGCCTCGTACCAGAGTCGACACACCGGCGAGCTGGCTGGCATCGATCTGGTTCGCCGAGAGGAGGACGGTATTCACGGGTCGCTCCCGCACAGCCCGTATCGCCTGGGTCACGCTCTCAGCATGGACAGGCAGGAAGCGCCCTCGCGCCGCCACATCGAGTGGAGCACGCTCGCGAGGATCCAGCACGGTGGCGACAAGCGGGGCAGGTGCAATCATGGTCTGATCCGTGAGGGGGACTGCGGACACGATGCACTCAGGGTGTCAACAGACCATCAACCAGCATCAACACTCGGGGCCGGGCCGCGGAATCGGTGGTGACTGAGGCGGCGAGACGCTATCTTCTTCTCGGGATGGTGGAGCGGGGCGGTCGCGGTCCGCGAGACCCGCGGACCGAGGAAAGTCCGAGCTCCGAAGGGCAGACTGCCAGGTAACACCTGGGCGCCGCAAGGCGACGGACAGGGCCACAGAAAACAGACCGCCCGCCGCAAACCGGTGGGTAAGGGTGAAAAGGTGGGGTAAGAGCCCACCGCGCGCCTGGCAACAGGCACGGCACGGTAACCCCCAGTCGGAGCAAGGCCAAGTAGGCGGCGAGGTCCGGCCCGGACCGCATGAGCCGCGGGTAGGCCGCATGAGGTGGCGGGCGACCGTCATCCCAGAGAGATGACCGTCCGGCGCTCCGGCGCCGAACAGAACTCGGCTTACGGCTCCGCCGTCCCGGCTCCGTTTCGCCCGGCATTGAGGATATGGCGACCAAACAGAGGCTCTCGCTCAGCTTGCCGGCACGTCCGCAGCGTTCCCAGGGGCAGCCCTACCCGCCAAGCTGGGAGGCGGTCGCGGATTTGCGGGTGCTGCGCACGCGCGAGACGCACTGGCAGCGCCTCATTGGATGGCGCACCGAGTTGAACCGTACCGGTTGGCGCTTGCTCAAGGTGAATGCCTCCGAGGGTGGACTGGTCGCCGTATTCGGTCGGACCAAGAGTGACCTCCTTCAACGAGCCGAGGACAACGCCTGATGGCAATACGCGCGGTGGTGAGGCAACTGGCCGGTGCTGCCGGTCTCGTCATGGTGATGGGCCTGGCTTGGGGATGCAGCAGCGCGGGCACGATGAGCGAGCGCGCCCGAGGTGAGCCCCCCGCACCAACGACGGTCGAGATCTTCACGTACGCCCCCTTCGCGACGGCGTATCGCCTGGCATCCCAGAACCGCACCGAGCAGGAGTTCGGGGGACAGGTTTCCACCTTCGAGTTCGGCGCAGCGATCTATCTGTCCGCTGAGGCCACGCC
>JBDHDN010000376.1:0-5324 GCA_039591485.1 Gemmatimonadota bacterium | reverse complement strand
AGTGCCGAGTTCGTCAAGTACTACGAGGCCGGTGGGACCATCCCCGTGAACTTCGGCGTGGCGATCATGCTGTCGGTGGTCGTGGGTACGCTGACGTTCTCAGGCAGCCTCGTCGCGTTCGGCAAGCTCCGTGAGCTAGTCACGGGTCGGGCCGTCACCTATCCGGGCCAACAGGTCGTCAACGCCCTGATCCTGCTCGCGGCCCTGAGTGGTGTCGTCTGGCTCGTGATCGCGCCCCATAACTGGCCGTTCTTCATCGCGCTCGCCGGGCTCGCCTTCCTCTTGGGAATCCTGTCGGTCATCCCGATCGGCGGCGCGGACATGCCCGTGGTGATCTCGCTCCTGAACTCCTATTCGGGCATCGCGGCTGCGCTGACCGGGTTCGTGATCAACAATGAGGGATTGATCATCAGCGGTGCGCTCGTCGGTGCGTCCGGACTCATCCTGACGAACATCATGTGCAAGGCGATGAATCGGTCGCTGGCCAACGTGCTGTTCTCGGCTTTCGGGTCGGAGGTGCAGGAGATCGGTCCGGCCGGTGCCGCTGGGGACAGGACCGTCCGTTCCCTGACCCACGAAGATGCCGCGACGATGCTCGCCTACGCGCGGCAGGTCGTGTTCGCGCCGGGCTACGGCCTCGCAGTCGCCCAGGCGCAGCACGAGGTCCGCGAGTTGGCGGACATGCTCCAAGAACGGGGCGTCGAGGTCAAGTACGCGATCCATCCGGTCGCCGGACGCATGCCGGGGCACATGAACGTGCTGCTGGCGGAGGCGGACGTACCGTACGATCAACTCTACGACATGGAGCAGATCAACCCCGAGTTCGAGCGGACCGACGTCTCGGTGATCATCGGCGCGAACGACGTTGTCAATCCGGCCGCGCGGCATGATACGTCGAGTCCGCTGTACGGCATGCCGATCCTGGACGTGGACAAGTCACAGCACACAATCGTGCTGAAGCGCAGCATGCGTCCGGGCTTTGCGGGGGTCGACAACGAGTTGTTCTATCAGGAGAACAACTCGATGCTGTTCGGTGATGCCAAGGACTCGTTCAAGAAGCTGATCGAGGAGGTCAAGCAGCTGTAGCTGCTGCGAAGGGCGACGATGACGGCGGGACGTCCACCGGACGCCGCCGGCGCTTGGTCTCCGCGCGGCGTCGTTTCTGCGCCAGCCGCCGTTCCCGAGCGGCGGCCGGCGGCGCGGTACGCCTTCGAGGCTTCCTCGGCGCGAGAGCATCGTGTACGAGCTCCTGGAGCCGGGCAATGGCGGCTTCACGGTTGCGCAGTTGGCTTCGGCGAGCGGAGGCTGTGACCCGAATGATGCCCCGGCGGTCGATCCGGGAGCGGAGTCGGTCCATGAGGCGCACGCGTTCCGCATCACTCAGGCTCGGGCTCTCCGCGACGTTCCAGCGCACCTCCACCCGGGTCGCGGTCGTGTTCACGTGCTGGCCGCCCGGTCCAGATGCGCGAGTGGCCTTGACGTCGATCTCGTGCTCGGGGATGGTGAATGGCATGCCGCTGCAAGATACTTCAGCACGGCCGACGACGAAGACCGGATGACAGAGCTGCGGGGAGAACCGACGCCGCCTGGGCCAGGTGGACCTGCCGCTGGACGGCTCGCATTGGTGCTGTCTGGGGGAGGCGCTCGAGCTGCCTATCAGGTTGGCGTGCTCTCCGCCATCGCCGAGGAAGCGCCGGACCTGGCGATCCCCATTCTCACCGGGGTATCTGCCGGGGCGATCAACACCGTCTACCTGGCCTCGCACCGTGGTCCGTTCGCCCACGCCGTGTCGGACCTGCGCACGGAGTGGGGCCGTCTCTCGGCTCGCCGGGTGTACGCTGTGCGCCCCATCAATCTCAGTCGAGCGGTGTTGCGCTGGATCGGCAACATGCTCGCGTTTCGCCGCATCCCCCAGCCGTCCTTGCGAGGGCTGATGGATGCCTCGCCGCTGCGTGGCTTCCTCGCGGCGTGTATCGACATCGCCGGCATCCGTCGGAACGTCGATGCGGGGCGGCTTCGCGCCGTCGCCTTGAGTGCCACGAGCTATTCGACGGGCCAGACGGTGACGTTCGTACAGGGCAGCTCGGATCTCCCGCTGTGGGCCCGCAGTATGCGCGTCGCGGTGCGCGTGCCCATTGCCATCGATCACCTCATGGCATCGGCGGCCATCCCGCTCGTGTTTCCCGCGGCACGCGTGGGGGACGCGTTCTACGGTGACGGATCGGTGCGGCAGACGGCACCCCTTGCTCCTGCCATCCACCTCGGTGCCGACCGCATCATCGCCATCTCGATGCGGACCGGATCGCCGGCTGCGACCGCGCGACCGCTCGGTGATTACCCGGTCGCGGCCCAGGTCTTCGGGCTCCTGCTCCACTCCATCTTCATGGATACGCTCGATGCGGATGCGGAACGCCTCGAGCGGCTCAACCAGCTACTCCGACGCATCCCACCGACTGCCGAGCCGCCCGACCTGCGACCGATCGACCTCTTGCTCCTTAGACCCTCACGGGATATCGGAAGCTTGGCCGGCACCGGTTCGATCCAACTGCCACCGGTCGTCCGATTCCTGATTTCCTCGATCGGTGGGGGCCAAACCCGATCGGCCGATCTGTTGAGCTACCTCATGTTCGACCCGGACTTCACGGGTCTCCTCATGGAGCTCGGATACGAGGATACGCGCGCACGGCGGGACGACGTCGTCCGCTTCCTCGAGGAATAGACCGGGGCCGACCTCGGCGGGTACCGCCGTACGACAACCCTCCGGATGCGAAGACGGGGAGGCGACGCTAGGGAAGGCCTCCCCGTTCGGGTGGCGGTGCGATGCCGAGGTTGGCTCAGCCCTCGGCTGCCAGGTTGCGCAAGACGTACGGTAGGATTCCTCCGTGACGGTAGTACTGGACCTCGACAGGGGTGTCGAGCCGCACGAGCACCTCAAAGGCGGTATCCGTGCCGTCGTCATCGACCGCGGTCACACGCGCGGTAGCGGCCGGTCTCACGGTGTCGGCGGACACGCCAGTGATCGAGAACCGCTCGCGCCCCCTCAGGCCGAGGGATTCGGCGCTGTCGCCACTTCGGAACTGGAGCGGCAGCACGCCCATCCCGATCAGGTTCGAGCGATGGATACGCTCGTAGCTCTCGGCAATCACGGCACGCACCCCGAGCAGCGACGTGCCTTTGGCGGCCCAGTCCCGCGAGCTTCCCGAGCCGTACTCCTTCCCACCAAGCACGATCAGCGGTGTCCCTTCGTCGCGGTAGCGCACTGCCGCGTCGTATATGCTCAGTATCTCCTGGGTCGGTACGTGCTCCGTCCACCCACCTTCGGTTCCGCCGGCGAGCCGGTTTCGGATCCGGATGTTCGCGAAGGTGCCGCGCATCATCACCTCGTGGTTGCCGCGGCGTGAACCGAACGTGTTGAAGTCCACCGGCTGGACACCCTGCGTGACGAGCCATCTCCCGGCAGGTCCGTCCTTCGGGATCGCCCCCGCGGGTGAGATGTGATCGGTCGTGACGGAATCGCCGAGCCACGCAAGCACCCGCGCATCCTCGACATCCGTCACCGGCTCCGGCTCCATCTCCATGGCTTCGAAGAACGGAGGATTCGCGATATACGTCGACTGCGCGTCCCAGGCGAACCGTCCGCCGGCAGCCTCCGGCACGGTGATGCGCTTCCAGAGGTCGTCTCCTTCGAAGACGCCCGCGTATTCTCGCGCGAAGGTCTCCGGTGACAGGGCGGTGTCGACGGCCGCCCTCACCTCTGCCGGCGTCGGCCAGACGTCGCGGAGATAGACCGGCTCACCATCCGCGCCCTCACCGAGCGGCTCCGAGGAGAGGTCGATGTCGATGCGTCCGGCGATCGCGTACGCCACGACGAGCATCGGCGACCCGAGGTAGCTGGCACGGACGAGCGGGTGCACGCGCGCCTCGAAATTCCGGTTGCCCGAAAGCACGGCGGCACACACGAGCCCATGCTCGCTGATCGCATTCGCAATGGGCTCGGCGAGGGGTCCGCTGTTTCCGATGCAGGTGGTGCAGCCGTAACCGACCAAGTGGAATCCCAACTGCTCGAGCGCGCCGAGCACGCCGCCCGCCTTGAGATAGTCCGTGACGACCTTGGAGCCGGGAGCGAGGCTGGTCTTGACCCAGGGTTTACGGCTCAGGCCGCGGGCCACCGCCTTCTGCGCGAGCAATCCGGCGCCGAGCATGACCGACGGGTTCGACGTGTTGGTGCAGCTCGTGATCGCCGCGATGACGACCGACCCGTCGTGCAGATCGAACGTGCTCCCCTCGTACGCGACGTTGGCAACGTGTGCGATATCGGGGCTGGATGTCGCAGCGACGGTGGGCGCCGCTCCGCCTTCGCCCAGCCAGCGGGAGCGGTCCTGCTGCGGCACCGGCCGCTTGCCTTTCGCCGGCACGAGGCTCGGCAGCGCGTGATAGAAGGACTGTCTCACCTCGCCGAGCACGACCCGATCCTGCGGTCGGCGCGGGCCGGCGAGCGATGGCTCGACGGATGCGAGGTCCAGTTCCAGCACCGCCGAGTATTCCGGCTCGGGGGCGTCGGGCGTGTGGAACAGCTGCTGGGCCTTGCAGAGCGCCTCGACGCGTGTGACCAGATCGGCGGGCCGTCCGGTGCGCTCGAGGTAGCGCAGGGTCTCATCGTCCACGGGGAAGAAGCCGATCGTGGCACCGTACTCCGGTGACATGTTCGCGATCGTCGCCCGATCGGCGAGGCCGAGCGTGTGGAGGCCGGGTCCGAAGAACTCCACGAAGCGCCCAACGACGCCGAACGAGCGCAGCTGCTGCGTCACCGTGAGGACGAGATCGGTTGCGGTCGCTCCGGAGGGTAGCTGGCCCGACAGCTTCATACCGACGACCTCCGGCAGCTGCATGAAGTACGGCTGGCCCAGCATTACCGCCTCCGCCTCGATGCCGCCGACGCCCCATCCAACCACGCCGAGGCCGTTGATCATCGTGGTGTGGGAGTCCGTGCCGACAAGCGTATCCGGGAAGGCGACCGGGCCGTCACCTGTGTCCGCAGTCCGCACGACACTTGCGAGGTACTCCAGGTTGACCTGGTGGACGATCCCGGTCCCGGGCGGCACCACCCGGAAATCGCGAAATGCCCGCTGCGCCCATCGCAGCAACTGGTAGCGCTCGCCGTTCCGTTCCATTTCGCGTTCCACGTTGAGGCGGAACGCCGTGGGCGTGCCAAAGAAGTCGACCTGCACCGAGTGGTCGATCACGAGATCCGTGGGGACGAGGGGATTGATCCGGTCGGGACTGCCGCCGAGTGCCGCGATCGCGTCACGCATGGCGGCGAGGTC
>JBDHDN010000375.1:0-4208 GCA_039591485.1 Gemmatimonadota bacterium | reverse complement strand
ACCGTGCTGGGAAAGGCTGGCCGAGCCAATACCGCGACCGACCCGGCACCGCTCAACATGTTCGAGACAACGATCACGCTCCGGCCGGAGGACGAGTGGCGTGACGGCCTGACGTACGAGGGCCTCATCGCCGAGATGGACCGCGCGGTGCGCATGCCCGGAATCACGAACGCCTGGACCATGCCGATCAAGGGCCGTATCGACATGCTCGCGACGGGCATTCGCACGCCGGTCGGGATCAAGATCTTCGGGCCCGACCTCGACACGCTGCAAGCGCTCGGCGAGCGGGTCGAGCGGATCGTGCAGCAGGTGCCTGGCACCCGCAGCGCCTTCGCCGAGCGTGGCGTGTCGGGCTACTACGTGGACATCGACATCGACCGCGCCGAGGCGGCCCGCTACGGCCTCAACGTGGGTGACATCCACGACGCCATCATGGCGACGGTCGGCGGCATGAACGCTGCCGTCATTGTCGAGGGGCGAGAGCGGTATGCAGTGAACGTGCGGTACCCGCGCGAGCTGCGTGACGATCCGGACCGGCTCCGCGAGGTCCTCATCCCCGTCCCGCGAACGCGCACGCGCACCATGAGCAGGAGCGGCGGGACGATCGCAGCAGCGAACGGTGCCTGGTCAGGCACCCCGGCGAGGAGCCTGACCCAGATCCCGTTGGGACAGGTGGCCTCAGTCGAGGTGACCCAGGGCCCGATGGCCGTCAAGACGGAGGACGCCTTCCCCGTCACCACCGTGTTCGTGGACATCGGCGAACGGGACGTCGGCGGCTACGTCGAGGATGCGCGCGATCTGGTGGCACGTGAGGTAACACTGCCCGCCGGCTACACCCTTGCCTGGAGCGGCCAATACGAGTTCATGCAGCGGGTGAAGGCGAAGATGGTCGTCGTCCTTCCCGTAACGCTCGGCATCATTTTTCTGCTGCTGTACATGAGTTTCCGCGGGGTCACCGAATCACTGATCGTGATGCTCTCGGTCCCCTTCGCCATGGTGGGTGGCATCTGGTACCTCTGGGTCGCCGGCTACAACACGAGCGTCGCCGTGTGGGTGGGGTTCATCGCGCTGGCGGGCGTTGCGGCCGAGACCGGCGTCGTGATGCTCATCTACCTCGACGAAGCATTCCACCGCCGCACCCGAGACGGCCAAATGCAGCACGCATCGGACGTGGCGGCTGCAGTACAGGAAGGCGCCGTGGACCGACTGCGTCCGAAGATCATGACCGTGGCAGCCATCACCCTGGGCTTGGCGCCGATCCTGTGGAGCCACGGAACCGGGGCAGACGTCATGAAGCGGATTGCTGCACCGATGGTCGGGGGCATGGTGACGTCGACGGTGCTCACGCTGGTGGTGATTCCCGCGATCTACCTCATCTGGCGGCGACGGCAGGTACGGAGAGGAGTGAACGTCGGACTCCTTCCGGAGGCTCCGCTGACTACGCCAGCACCCACCGGGCAAGGGTGACCCGACGGTGGCTTCCTGGTTCGGTGCGGCCGTGGGACGCGGCGGACATCCTCGATCTGGCGCGGGCCACGTATCGCAAGATGGTGCAGAACCTGTGGTGGGCGACCGGCTACAACGCCGTCGTGATCCCGCTCGCGGCCGGTGTGCTGTTCTGGGCGGGGATCATGCTCTCGCCCGCGGTCGGCGCGGTGCTGATGTCGGCATCGACGGTAATCGTGGCGGTGAACGCGAAGCTGCTGAGCCGCACCGCCGCCACGGGTGACTAGCGGACGACTGGAGGCTCAGCGAGGCGGGCGGGTCGCTCCACTCAGGGACCAGACGTACACCCCCACGGCTCGCGCCGCCTCGTCGCTCAGGGGCTCCCAGCCCCCGATCGGCATCGGCTTCCCGGTCTTCGCATCCCGACGCGCGACGCCGTGGCGCACAAGTTCCACGATCTCCTCGTATCGGCCAGCCCCCCGCAGCCACTCGTCATCAGTGAGATCGGGACCCTCAGAGGTACCGCGACCTGCCTCGCCGTGGCAGCGTGCACACCCTGACCCCCCGGTGTAGATCTGGCGACCTCTCGTGATCATGCTGTCCAGTACCACCGAGGGATACGGGGGTGCCCCTTCCTGCGCGGCGAGGGGTCCCGCGCACGACATCGCTCCGATGAGCACGGCAGCGAGTGGCCTGATGCACAGGCGCGCGACACGGTCCGGGACAGAGCGCTCAGCTGGCCGTCCGCGCTCGGGGTTACTCCCGGCGATCAGGGATAGGGATTGAGACACTCCCAGATGAACGCCTCCTCCTCCCGCGCGGAGAGCGCCGTCGGGTCGGCGGCATACTCTCCGATCTCGTCGAGCGGGAGCGTCAGGGCCTCGATTTGCTGGCCGGTAGCATTCTCCACGACCGTGCGCTGCGCCTCCGTGAGACGGAGGGTGATGCACTTGGCTTCCACGCGATGACCTCCCCTCGAGGGTCCACTGTGGAGCCTAGGCCGACCGGCGTGAAAAACGGGTGAAGCATGCGTGAAGGCCCTCGGCGGTCCCGTCCGGATGCGCATGCGGGTCTCGATGCGGTGTATCTTGGGTCGGAGAGCGACCGTCGGATGTCCTGCGCACGGAGCAGCCTGCATGAAGGAACGACTCATCGGACTCTTCGAGGAACACTTCGGTCACCGTCCCGACGTGATCCTCGATCTCCCCGCCGACGGATCCACGCGCCAGTACTTCCGGCTCGTCTGGGGGACGGACCTGACCGCGGTCGGCGCCATCGGACCGGATCGCGAGGAGAACCGTGCGTTTCTCGTCTTCGCCAAGACCTTCCGTGAGATCGGTCTTCCCGTGCCCGAAATCTACGCGGAGGATCGCGAGGCGGGCGTGTGGGTCGAGGAGGACTTGGGGGACACAACGCTCTTTCAGGCCCTCACCACCGCTCGGGACGAGTGCCCAGGTACCGCATTCCCTGATGAGATCACAGACCTGTACCGCCGGGTATTGTCGATCCTACCGCGCTTCCAGATTCTCGGGAACGAGGTGATCGACTACCGCCTGGCCTACCCTCGCCAGGCGTTCGATAAGCAGTCGATCCGTTGGGATCTGAATTACTTCAAGTACCATTTCCTCAAACTCGCGCACGTACCGTTCAACGAGCAGCGGCTCGAGGACGACTTCTCCGTGCTGACCGCGCACCTCCTCACGGCAGACGCGGACTACTTCCTCTATCGCGACTTCCAGTCGCGCAACATCATGATCCGTGAGGGCGAGCCCTGGTTTCTCGACTTTCAGGGCGGACGAAGGGGCGCACCGCACTACGACGTCGCGTCGCTGCTGTTCGACGCCAAGGCGAACATCCCACCGTCGTTGCGGGAGACCTTGCTGGATCACTACTTCGATGCACTGAGCGCGTATGCGCCGGTCGACCGGGCACGTTTCCGCGAGCACTTCACGAGCTTCGTCCTCGTCCGCCTCATGCAGGCCATGGGCGCGTACGGCTACCGCGGCTTTTTCGAGCGCAAGCGGCGGTTTTTGGAGAGCGTCCCCAACGCCGCGCGCAACCTCGAGGGCCTCCTCACGGCAGGACTCCCGATCGCGCTACCCGAGCTGGAGCTCGTGTTCCGCCGCATTGCCGACCGTTGGGCGCATCCCGGGTCGCACGCGGCGTCGCGCAGCGACCTCGTCGTCCTCATTCAGAGCTTTTCCTTTCGTGACGGGTATCCGGCCGACTTGGAAGGACACGGTGGCGGGTTCGTGTTCGACTGCCGCGCACTCCCGAATCCCCATCACGTCCCCGAGCTCCGTGAGCTGAGCGGCGTCGACGGACCGGTTGCGGATTGGCTCGAGCGATCGGCCGACGTGCAGGAGTTCTGGGAGAACGTCCGCGGGATCGTGGACGCGCACGTCGAGGAATACGTGTCGCGAGGATTCTCCAGCCTTACGGTGTCGTTCGGCTGTACCGGCGGTCAGCACCGCTCGGTCTTCATGGCGGAGAAGCTCGCCGGGTATCTGTGTACCCGGTTCCCGCACGTCGAAATGCGGGTACGGCACGGTCGGCTGTAATGGATGCGATGGTGCTCGCGGCGGGTGCGGGGACGCGACTGCACCCCCTCACCGACCGGATACCCAAGGCACTGATCGACGTCGGGGGCCGTCCACTGCTTGCCCGCGTGATCGACCGGCTCGTTGGCGCCGGCGCGACCCGACTGATCGTGAACGCCCATCACCACGAGGGACAGATCGCCTCATGGCTCGAGCACCATG